>NZ_JBFUFQ010000104.1:0-20230 GCF_056403355.1 Rhizobacter sp. P2_H3
GGTCCAGGCCGCAGTCGGTCAGGGGACGCCCAACACGCGTGGCCGTCAGTACGTCCTGAAGCGGCTTTCGCGATCGAACGTGGAAGTGAACGTCGCYCACTGCGACAAGAGGAATGGCACTGTCTTCGGAGGCCTGTCTCAGCCGGTGCAGCCATGCCTCGTCGTCGAGCACCCGGATGAGCTCCACACCGAACCAGCAGCGCCCCATGAAGTGCGTCAACAGCCAGCTGGCGACGGCGTCCAGCTGGCTCTGCTCGCACATTCGTTTGGGAGAGCAGAGCACGACGCAGTCCGCCAGTTCGGCCCCGGTGACATCCTCGAGCGCGAGCTGGTAGGTCCCCTTGTCCGACGACCGCCGAAGCTTCGTGATGAACTGCGAGAGGTTCCCATAGCCGTTCAAGTCGTTCGCGAGCACGGTGAGAACGAATGAAGGGACGGCGGCACGTGTCGCCTCGTCGCAGTGAACCTGAAACTGACTGCCGACGACCAGATGAAATCCGCACTTCTTCGCAGCCACGTGCGCCCGCACGATGCCGGCGAGGCTGCACTCGTCGGTGAGGGCCAACGCTGAATATCCCAGCTCGTACGCGCGCTCCACCAACTCTTCGGGTTGGCTCGCGCCCCGCAGGAAGCTGAAGTTCGAGACGCAACGCAGCTCGGCGTACGCAGGAATGCGGCGCATGGCGGTCAGGCGAAAGTGCCGTGCAAATACCAGGCCGTTTGAGCCGCCGACTCACTCTCGGCCAGTCGCGTTTGGAAGATCCACAGGACCCCCGCGTGCTCACTGACCGCGATCCAGTAATCACGACTGACATTGCGCGTGCACTGTGACCCGCCTTCCTCCATGCGGTCCCACCATCCCCCTTCGACGCGATGCGGACCAGAGAGCAGTTGCAGCGCGCCTTGGTACATCGGATGCGGGCCCTGCATCGCCAGTCGCAGCGGCTGCGCGAGGATGAACGTCGGCTGTGGAACGTCGAGCACGCGTGCGAGGCGCTTCGGGCGCTGAACATCGGCTGCCTGCCACTGGCACATCCACTCCGGCCGGTGGTCCTCCAATGCCAGCGGGCGGAGCACCCGTTCAGGGCCGAGGCGGGCGGCCAGGCGCTCCAGCACCAACGCAAGTCCTTCACCTGCAACGCGCACGTCCGGGACGAGCGAGAGGCTTGCCTCTTCCAGCGACTCAACCTCGTCGGCGGTCAGCTCGATGTCGCCCACCGGAGCGAGCAGCTCGACCTTCGCCAGCTGCTCTGCCAGCAAACTTCCGAGATGCTCAACGTCCCTCATGAGACGCGCTGTCCGAATCGTCAACGAGCCACCGGTGCCTGCCGATCGCGACCGCATCGTGTCATGCCACCAGTGGAAGGTGAACGCCGTGACGCCGCTGTGCTTCGCGGTCAACCAGGCACTGAGTTGGAGGAGCAGGCGACGCGCGCCAAACAGCAATGCCGGGGCGAGCTCAACGCGCGCCATCAGCTCCAGACGCGCCCGAAAGACATCCGGCAAGACGACCCATTCATGCGCCTCCGGCCGCAAGCCGTACGCCTGGTCGAGCGCGGCAAGAAGCTGCCCATCGAAGCGGCGGCTGAGTCCACCGCGAGGCAGCGCCCTGACCTGACCGAGCGTCAGACATCCAAGTCGGGCAAGCGTCGCCTGATGCTTACCCACCGAGGTCAGCGTGTGGATGGGAAGCGCATCGAGCAGTGTGCCGAGGGGCGCCGCAAAGCCGTTGGACTGCCGAGCCCGCCCGAGTGCGACGGCGCCCAGGCTGGTGGGCGCCCAACTGACCTGCTCTGCGCCCAGTGCACTGGCTTCCTCGCGGACACGTCCGACCAGTCGGCGCTTGCCGCCGAAGAGTCGCACGCTGGCTTCGACTTCCATGACGACTGCCGGCGAGTCCCCTTCGGGTTCGATCACCGCAACGCGCGGCGTGAACTGCAGCGCCCAGGTGCTCAAGCCGCTGACCGCGTCGGCCAGCGCTTGCGAGCTCACGTCAGTGCGCTGGTGCCCGGCGTCCGAAACTGACGCTACTTGCGGAAGGAAGGCTGCCCACAACATCTGGATCGGCCTGAGAAAGGAAGGTTTGAAGCGGGTCGTGCTGATGACGACGCCGTGCGGCGAAGAGCGACGAAGGTTTGGCGATGCGGGGCGTGATCAACGCCTCCAGTCCGGCAGGAACAGAGCGCAGCGTCAGCGTTTCGTCGATGGTCGGGCCGCGTCGCTTCAACACGCGCACGTGCAGTTGCCAGTCGACATCGGACTCGGCGCTCAGCCTCAGCGGCGCTGCGGAGGCTTGGTGCTGCGCGGACGCAGGACGGAAGAGGAAGACGGGGCTGTCAGCGCTGGCCGCACACACCTGCAGCCGCCGCAGTTGCTCCGGCCTCACCTGAGGCAGCCATGCCATCAGTACCGCCATCGTGTTGGCTTTGATGAGCTGCTCCGTGGTCCACAGTCGCTGCGCAGGCGACTCAGCCTGCACCCAGATCACGCGCCGCTCATCGATGCCCGCCAGGCGCAGCCCTGGGAGGTGAGGCAGTTTCGGTGGACCGATGAGCACGAGCTCGACGCCCTTTTCCATCGCGACCTTCAATCCCGGGCCGAGCAGCCGCCATTCCGCGACGGTCGGCTGGACCTGCAGCACCTCAGTGATCGAAGCGCACGGCCATCCGCCTCCAGGCAGAGCCTGGTCAAGGGCTTGAAAGCCGGTAGGCAACACGCGCGACCGCTCGTTCCCAATCTGATCTGCGCGCCAAACCGCGGCCTCCACCTGCGTTGGCAGGCGAGGCATCGCAGACACTGGTCGGCTTGGACGCGAATTCATATGAATACTGTACATCCATACAGCTACCACGTGAGGAGACGGCCCACCGTCCGCGTGCGACGTTTGCACCATTCGGTCGGTAAAGCGTTGAGCCCGTTGATTTTTGACGCTGAAGATATTTTTGCGAGAGACCTTGCGTCACCGGGCATCTGACAACACCGCCTCCCCGGCTCCCCCTAGGACATCAGGGCACGGTTCGCGTCTCGTCGACCAGGCGCTACGATCGCTCAAGGGAGCAATCGGGCCACGGCCTTGCGTGTGGAGGACAAGGGATGTGCTACAGCGCTGAAGTCGAAGCCGAGTACAAGCTGTACATCCGCGAGTGGGGTGCGACCATGAGCATCAAAGAGTACTTCGACATCTTCTGGCGAAGGCGCTCAGACCCCTCGATCGTGATCCCGAAGAGCATGGAGGCTCCGTTCGCCTCGCCCGGCTCGCCCGACGAGCTCAGGATCAAAGAGCTGATTGACGAGTTCAATCTGCAGCAGGTCGCGAAGTTCGAGGCCGAGTTCTTCACCCAGCGAAGGCGACTGATCGACGCGCAACGCAAGTTGGTGACGAAGGTGACGAAGAGCGCTCAGGAGAGCGAGCGCATTGCGAACAACAAGATTGCCCGGGCCCAGGCAAAGTTCGACGACCTGCGGAGAACCCACATCGAGCCACGTGACGGGCGCATCTACCCGGCGAACTATGCACCCGTCATGGTCATGCGCGACGGCGAGCGGAAGTTGGTACCGATGCGATACCTGTGCCGCTTGCCTGACAAGCCGGTCTTCTACGACACGAAGTACCCCGCCACCTACAACGCGCGCCGCGACTCGCTGGACAACTTCTGGAAGCCGGTTTTCGGCGTCTCGCACGGTGTATTGGTCGTGAACGCGTTCTATGAAAACGTCGCGGTAAGCGGCCCTGACGGAGCCCCGGCGAACACTGTGCTGCAGTTCCGCCCGCAGTCCGGCGACCCGATGCTCGTTGCCTGCGTATGGGCGCATTGGACTGCGCCTGGCCATGACGATCTGCTCTCCTTCGCGGTGATCACCGATGAGCCACCGCCAGAAGTCGCAGCGGCCGGGCACAATCGCTGCCCAATCGCCATCAAGCCCGAGAGCATGCACGACTGGCTTTCCCCGTCACTCGGGGCCCTGCAACGTCAACAAGAAATTCTCGACGACAAGCAGCCGTTTTACTACGAGCACCGCCAGGCGGCATAGCGCCGCGGCTACAGCACTCCCACCTCTTGCGGCGAGCGTGCCGCCAACCTCACACCAAGGAATCATGTCGCAGATACCCGGCAAAGATGAACTCAAAGGCCTGTCGTACGCTGAGCTGCGTGCCCTGCTGCAACAGACCGAAACAGCACTGGGCGCAAAGCGGAGCGAAGAGCTGAAGGTACTCGCCGACGGCTACGCGAAGAAGCTCCAGATGGGTGGCTTCGGTATCAGTGAGGGGATCGAGGCTCTGCGCCCCTACCTCCCCGCCAAGGCAGCGAAGGCGGCGTCGGGCAGCGGCGAGCCAGGCCAACCGAAGTACGCGAACCCCGCCGATGCAAGCCAAACCTGGACAGGGCGCGGCAAGCGCCCGAACTGGTTCAACGAGCAGCTCGCGAGCGGGCGCGCGCCGGGAGAGATGGAAATTCGGTAGCGGCTTCGTCGCGACGCTTCCGCTGCAGTCGGTTGCACGGTGCTTCAGCGCCGTGCACATAGCGCTGCCGTTACTTCTTCGTTGCGTGCGGAGCCTTGTAGCCGAGCGTCTTCATTGCTTGCGTCAGCGTCTGCCGGCTCTTCGTGTACGACGCCCAGGGATCTTCCTTCTGAAATGACATGTACTCACGGGCGGTAGCGACCGTCCACTGGTCGCCGCCCTTGATCTCCGGCAGCTGCTCCCAGGCGATCGGCATCGAGACACCCATGCCTGGCCGAGCGCGTGCCGAGAAGGCCGCTGCGGTCGTCTGCCCGTGTCCGTTGCGGAGGTAGTCGATGAAGATCTTTCCAACGCGATTGGAGCCGCCAGACTTCGCAACGAATCGCTGGGGGATGGTCTTCGCCACGTGGACGACCACGGCCTGCAAGAACCCCTTCACGACGTCATAGGTTAGCTTCGGCGTCAAGGGCACAACGACGTGCAGCCCCTTGCCGCCGGAGGTCTTCAGCCAACTCTGCAAGCCGAGCTGCTCCAGGAAGCCGCGCATCAACATGGCCGCTTCCTGCACCTCAGTCCAGCCGACGCCCTCGCCCGGGTCGAGATCGAAGACTACGCGGTCCGGGTGATCGATGTGCGACGCCGTCGAATTCCAGGTGTGGAACTCGATGGTGTTCATCTGCGCCGCAGAGAGCAACGCCCCAACCCCATCTACTGTCAGGAGCGCCGCATGGCCTGGCCACAGTTTCGGATCGAGCTCTGCCATCCCCGGCATCTTCGTCTCCGGGTGCTTCTGGAAGAAGAGCTGCTGGCCGACGCCCTGTGGTGCTCGGACGAGCGACACCGGTCGACCTTCGAGATGGGGAAGCATCCAGTCGGCGACGCTCTCGTAGTACCGCACCAGCTCAATCTTTGTGGTCCCGGACGCAGGATCGATGACCCGTTCCGGATGCGTGATCTTGAGCTTCGAGGCGGCGGTCGGTGAAGCTCGCGCGCCGCGCTTTGAGGCCGCTCGCACGGCAGCGTCAGCCTTCGTCGCCGCCGCCTTTGGGACCGCCACGTCCTTTGCCTTCTCCCGATCAACCTCCGCCGCAGGCTTGTCGGTTCGCACGCCGCGAAACGACGCATGGCGGATGTGGCCATCCGGAGTCCATTCGCCGAATGCCACTTCGACAATCACCTTCGGTTCGACCCAGTGCCTGGCGCCGGCGCTGCGCTGCGACCAGCGGCCAGGCTTCACGGCTGACGCGTCCACCGCCGGCACATCCGTTTCATGCTTGGCGAGAAGTTGGTGAAGCTCGCGCGCAGTCGCATTGCTCCAGCCCGTTCCCACCGCGCCTGCGTACAGCAGCTTCCCCTCGTGGTGATACCCCAGCAGCAGATTCCCGACCTCAGTGGTCGAGTCCTTCCGATCGTTGAAGCCCACCACGATGAACTCTTGCCGCTTCTGGCACTTCAGCTTCAGCCAGGTCTCCGTTCTCCCCTCGACGTACGGCGCGGTCGCTTGCTTCAGCATCACGCCTTCGAGCCCCATGTGGCACGCCGCTGCAAGCAACTGGTCGGGGGAGACGTCGAAGGCCTCGCTGATTCGGACACGCTCTGACTCGGATTGTCCCATCAGCTGCTTGAGCACCGCCCGCCGGCTCATCAGAGGGACTGCCCTCAGGTCGGTGTCGGCCAGGAACGGCACATCGAAGACGAAGTAGACGAGGTCCTTGCTGCGCGAGTTGTCGATGGCGTTCTGCAGCCGGTTGAAATCGGGAACGCCTTTCTCGTCGAGCACGACGATTTCGCCATCGAGGTAGGCGTCGGCAATCCCGAGCGCCTCGACATGACTGGCCAGCTCCTTCAGCTTCGACGTCCAATCGTTGCCCTTGCGGGTCAACAGACGCACGTTGCCGCCGACAATCCGAGCGAGCATGCGGTAACCGTCGTACTTGTTCTCGATGATCCACGAGCCACCAGCGGGCGCTGCGCTGACGAGCGTCGCGAGTTGAGGTTCCAACACCTCGGGCATGTTCCCCTTGACGGCGTTCGTCAGATCCGGCTCGTCGTCGTCCGCCTGAACCGGCGAGCGCTTGGCGGTCGTTGCCGGTGCCTGTCTGTCTTCGAGCAGCCCCAACGGTTGGGCGATCACGCTGTCGGGCAAGGCGACGATGACGTCGTAGTCTGCAGTGCTTCGAGTCCACCCGTCGCCTCGCTTCTTGAGCAGCAGCCATTGCTCCTGCTTCTTGTCGCCTGGCTTGGAGATCCGCACGAGCTCCCACAGTCCGGCCAACTTCTCACCGTGCAGGTGGAAGATCAGCTTTCCCTTCGCCAAACCCTCAGCGACATCGCCAACCGGCTCCCATGTACCGCGGTCCCAGACGATCACGGTGCCCGCGCCGTACTGCTTTTTGGGGATCTCGCCTTCGAAGTCCGAGTACGAGATCGGGTGATCCTCGACGTGGATTGCCATCTGCTTGACGGCGGGATCGAAGCTGGGGCCCTTGGGCACCGCCCAGCTCAGCATGACGCCGCCATGCTCCAGGCGGAAGTCGTAGTGCAGCCGGCTGGCCCAGTGCTTCTGGATGACGAAGCTGGGCGCTTGCTGCTTCCGGCCTGCCGCTCGACGCGAGCCGGTACCCGTAGGCTCAGGCGTGACGCTGAAGTTCCGCTTCGCCTTGTACTTCGCCAGGGGTGCTTCAGCACCGCGGGCACTCGGCTTATCGGCCATGGCGTGGTGAGCGCCTCGTCAGCTCGACTTGCCCTGCTTCAGATGCGCTTCCACATCCTTCGCATTCGATCCAACGGCCTTCACCGCCGCCCGCAGTTGCTCAGCGCTCACGCCGAACTTCTTGGACCAGTTGCGTACCTCGTAGTCTTCGTTGGCGTTGATCCTGGTGCGGTCCTGCCCGCCAGCCTTGCTCTTGTCGTCCATTGCGGTCTCCGAAACACCGATGCTGTTCGATCTTCTTGCGGCAGCCGTCCTGGATCTGCCAGAGAACCACCAACGTTCTCGCAGGTGAATGCCTACAGGATCCACGGCACTTCACCTCGCTCGCCCGGATGCTTCTATGCGCGGTCCCGTTGGCCGACGATCTGGTAGACCGTGGAGCGAGCAAGCCCGAACATCGATGCAGATTCGCAAGGCACTCGCGGCGAAGCGGGCAACGCGTGACGAGAGCGGCGGCCTGTTATTCCGTAGGTCCCTGGTTCGAGCCCAGGTCGATGAGCCAGTATTGACGGGGCGCGCAGCGATGCGGGCCCTTTGTCAGTGGCGCCCGATATGAGACGTGTGTGAGGCGGTGCCTCATATCCTGTAGTCCGGCCACCTCCATAGCTCGCCCCGATCAGTTCGTCGGGGCGCCGCCCCGAGTGAAGTCCAACAACCACTTCTGGGTCATCTCGACGGCCCGCAGCTGGACTGCCGCCTCCGGATTGGGCTGGAAGGCATCTCGCAGCAGCTGCAGCTCCCTGAGTGCCGCTTGTTCGAACAGCGGCTTCGGCACGGAAACCTTCACCACCGCCGCAATCAGCGCGGTCAACGCCATTATTTCGCCGTGAAGGTACTTGGCGACATCGCCTGCCTCATCGAACTGCTCCATGCTGTCGTCTCCTTGGATGCGTTGAACGCGAGCAGCCTACTCTCGAACCTCTGTCGGGCTGGCCATGACAAGCCCTCTCGTCAGCCGTCTCGTCCCGTCGTAGAGTTCGTCCGAGCCTCAAACCCCCCGCAGTACTGGAAAGATCATGTCGACTGCCCTGAAGAAAGCCGCCTGGGTCGACCGCGTGTTTGCCGAGCTCAGCAAGCTGGATGCCAAGGCGACGATCGAGCAGCTGAAGGAGGTGGCGGAGGACTCCTTCGCTGCAACCGATTCCGGCACGCCTGAGGCCTGGGCGGAGCGCTATTTCCGATTGCAGATCAATTCGGATGCGTCCGATCGGCAGTGGCGTCTTGCCTTCTGGGAGCGTGTGTTCGAACTGGAGCCCAGGCTCAGCTTGATGGATGCTTGGGATCTGTGGGAAACCGCGGTGGCCGACCCCATCCAAAGCGAGCGCCCGGCAAGCCAAGCCGCAGACCACCTCATGGGCGTGAATCTGCCACCGATGACCGACGGGCAGAGCCCAGCACCTGTCCTGCCGCGACAGAACTGGTTGCTCAGCGTAGTCGGCGCATCACCGCAGCAGATCGAGCGCGCCCTCGCCGCCCTTCACGCGCTGTTCGCGGCGGCCGAGGTGCCACCTGCGTTCGCTGCCCGTTCGGCCCACAAGCTGAAGCGCTGGGACGCCGAGGGGTTTCCTCCAGAGAAGCTGCCGTCAAATGCGGAGTTCGATGCCGCACAGGTGTGGTTTGGTGTGGAGGAGTGTGTCCTCGACGCAGTATTCGGTTCCGACCGCCCGCCGAACGCCTCGTCTCTGGTCGAGGTCTCTCTGCTGCCTTCGGACCCCACCCTCCACTAGCCCTGCCAACAACGCCGCCCGCGGCGCTCGAAGTACCAATTGCTGGTGACAGCTCGGCCTTCTGGTGGACGAGACTCCGTCACGGTCACATACTGCGCCTCTGAGCTTGCTCGCGAGGTGCATCATGACCGACACGCACACCGGCGGCGCCGAGATTGCAGCGGCGTCGGAGCTGATTCCCGTCGCACGCTACGTGCGCATGTCCACAGAGCATCAGCGCTACTCGATCACCAACCAGTCCCGCGCAATCGCCAGATACGCCCACGAGCACGGGATGAACGTCGTGTGCTCGTACGAGGACCTCGGGAAGAGTGGGCTCGATATCCGGGACCGGTCAGGTTTGCGTCAGTTGCTCCACGACGTTCAGCACCCGCCGGTGCCATACCGCGCCGTCTTGGTTCACGACATCAGCAGATGGGGGCGCTTTCAGGATCCTGATGAGGCGGCCTCCTACGAGCTGGCTTGTCGCCGCAACGGCGTGCGTGTCTTGTACTGCGCCGAGCCTTTCGCCAATGACGGTTCGATGGTTGCCAACATCCTGGTAGCGATGAAGCGCAGCATGGCCGCGGAATACAGCCGGGAGCTGTCGGAGAAAGTCTTCGCCGGGCACTGCTACTCCATCGAGCAAGGGTTTCACCAAGGCGGTCACCCAGGGTTYGGGCTCAGCAGACAGCTGGTCGACCCGTTTCGAAAGCCGAAGGCCATTCTTCAGCCAGGGCAACGCAAGTACCTGCAGGCGGATCGCGTGGTGCTGATTCCGCAATCCGAGGAACACCGTCAGTTGGTCAACCTGATGTACTCGCTCTTCATCGACGACGATCTCCCTGTCAAAGAGATTGCGAGGCGCATGAACAAGCGTGGTGTCTTCTGGAAGCAAGGACGCCCCTGGACCTGGCACACGGTGATGCAAGTTCTGACGAACGAGAAGTACATCGGAACGATTCTCTACAACCGCAGATCATCTCGCCTCCACACGCCAGCAAAGCGCAATCCGCCGGAGGCGTGGATCCGACGACCGAATGCCTTCGAGCCCCTCGTCACGCCCGAACGATTCCAGCAGGCGCAAGCAGTATTCGGCCGACGGTCACAGCAGTACCACGATGAGCGAATGGTGGCAGCCCTGCGAGAGCTCTTGGCGGAGCGCTCCCGCCTGTCATCGGAGATGCTCAGCGCGCGCAACGGGATCCCCTCGCGCACGACCTACGTCCAGCACTTCGGCTCGCTGAAGAATGCTTTCCGTCTTGCCGGCTTCGAGCCTGCCCGGGACATGGAGTTCGTCGACGCCAATCGACGAGCCCGCCAGCTTTATTCCCGGATCGTTGGAGCCGTCATCAAGGGCATCTACACCGCAGGGGGCTTCGCGGTGATGGATCAGGTGACCACCATGCTGCTGGTGAATGGCGAACTGCAGGTCGCCATCGTGATCCTCACTGCTGGCCAAATCGACGGACATCGAGGCTGGCGCCTGCAGAAGCCGGACCCCGATGCTGCGGACATCAGCATCTACGTGCGGCTCGACGAAGCCAACGAGCGTCCTTTCGACTTCTACGTCATTCCCGCCCTTGATCGTCCAGCCTCCGAGCGGCCGCTGCGCGAGGCGAATAGCCGGGAGCTAGACGTCTATCACTGCCAAGACCTCTGCCTGTTCTTCGCGCTCATGTCACGCGTTCCGGTGGACGCACGGGGGCCGTCACATCAGTCGAGCATCGAGCTCTTTGCACCATTCGCGCAGAGACCCTCCATGAACTCACCCTCCGGCAATCAGGATCCACCCGCACGGACATCCACCTTTCGAATGGCGCCTGTCGAACTGTTCGGGCTCTACGGCCGAAAGCTCGCGGAGCATCAGCGGTTTCATGCGAAGGGCGCCCTCGCTCTGGCTCGCCTTCAAGCCACCAAGTCCGAGTTGCTTGAGCTCCTGAACGATCCTGACTGCAGTGTCCTCATCGCCGGCAGCTCTTCCCCCACCGTGCCAGAGGTGCTGCGCGCTTGGGGCCATCATGCAGAGGTGAATGGATGAACCATCGCACCTTTGAGCGACAGCTCAACTTCGTTCGCTTCCCTGCGCCAGTTCGACTTGAGCAGCTGCAGTTGCGCGGTCAAACCGCACCGGACGAGCGTCGAAGCGATCGCCTTTGGCAACTTCGCCAGTCCATCGAGCGTTTCGGTCAGGTCACAGCGATAGTGGTCGTACCCGTTCCCCCAGGAATGCGCGAGTCGAACGACGATCGGTTCTTCGTTGCGGATGGAGAGCTTCGAGTGTCTGTCTTGCAACTCCTGCGTGCACAGTCGGCGATCTGCCTTCAACCGGTAGCCGAGCGTCTGAGACCGGCGGAGCGCCTCAACGTACCTTCGATCGCGCGAGAACATCAGATCCTGTCGCGGGCGGCGGAATTCGGCATGGGCAGCGAGTACCTCGCCGAAGTCTTCGGTATCAAGGTCTCCGACATCACACTGCGGCTTGGCATGCTCGATCGGATTTGCGCCGACGCGCAACAGCTCATCGGCGAATCGCCTGTGTCCGAAGGGGTCTATCGCTGCCTGAGAAGGCTCGTGCCTGAGCGACAGGTCGAAGTTGCGAGGGCCATGCTCGATCTTGAAGACTTCTCCGCGCGGGTCGCGCTTGCGCTCGTTCGCTCTACGTCAAGGGAACAGTTCGTTCGCAAGCCGCGCTTCGCATGGAATGACGCAGAGCGGGCTGCAGCAAAGGCATTGCGCGGGTCGTTTGCGGCGTCCGCTGCAGAAACTCGGCGACTTGCCGCTCATCATGCCAACGCGACAATGGAGTTAAGCATCCTGTCTGCCCACATCCGCAAGCTCCTTACCAACCCGTCACTGGTTCGATGGCTAGCGATCCATCGCCCGGAGCAACTTCGGCGACTGGTAGAGTTCTCCGAACCGGCCGGTCTCACCGCATCCTCCGATGATGTGATGCTTACGCGCCCTTCGCCAACGCTGCAGCCGTAGATCAAACCGATGCACGCGGGCGCATTGGTCCACGAACCGAATCCTCAGATGCCGGCGACTGGCGGAGGAGCTGGGTCGCCAGGAGATGTACCCCAGTCGCCGCCAAGCTGTTGACGAGGCAGCCCAGATCGGCTTTGTGCTGGCGCCGAACCGAGCCCCCTTCGGTGGGYCATGCATGGTCACCAAGACTGACTCAACCAGGAGACCGCTGGTGGCCGTGGCTCGATCACCAACGTCATTCCGTCCGACATCAGCCTGACGACTTGGCCGTGGTGGTCGGCGGCTGCGACCACCACGTCGCCCAAGAACTGGATTCCGTCACGCGGCCAGCAAGCGCTCCTCAGCAAGACGGTTGATCTCATCGGCGATTGCGCGAGCCCTTCTCTCCGGACCCAGATTGCTGCCGACAACGGCCCATGCGATAAACCCAAGAACGGCCCCCGCAATCAGCCCGCCGAATGCCAAGGACAGGCGATTCTCCAGGCTACCGCCGGTCAGCACAAATCCGAGGAGCGCCAGAACGATCGCGGTGACCGAGACCCAGAGAAGGAAGTTCGCGCCGGCGCCGACATTGAGGTGCCAGCTTCGCAGTTCGTGGCCCAGCGCAAGCACGTCGCTGCGAACCTCTTCGGTCGTGTGGTTGCGGCCCGCGAAGTATTGCCCCTGTTCGTTTCCCACCATGCTGCCCCACAGCACCGTGACGGTATGTCCAGGACGCGCCGCCAAGCCGATGTCCGACATGCGGATTGGGTGCTCTCGACCATCAGCGGAGCGCAGCCACATCTCGTGCTCTGACGTCGTGGTGGTCTCGATTCGCCCTGGAATCACCATCTTGCTGCTGAGGACGGTTGGTGCTTGCTGCGACACCGTCGTGGTCGAAGTCTTGCTCTGATCCAATACTTCGCCGGTGAAGGTACAGAGCCAGAGTTCCTGGCCGTTCGAGAGTGTGTGCGTGGTTTTTTCTGCCATCGGAGTTCTTTTCTGCCCTGCGCGTAGTCCGCCTCTGCGTACACGCTTCCAACGAATACTAGTCGAATTTCGCATATTCCAGATTCGCATGCATCGTCCACGCCTCCGATCGTGTGACCTATGCCTCGAACCATCAAGATCGAGCCCGAGAATGTGTTGCTGGAGCTCCTGCGCTCTGCTCGCGAGCGCTCGGGAGTAACGCAAGTCCAGCTGGCCGAGCGAACCGGCATGCGGCAGACCGACATCAGCAAGAGCGAGCGCGGCGTTCGCCGCCTCGACGTGATCGAGCTGCATGAATGGCTTGCGGCCCTGGGTGTTTCCTTCGTTGTTTTCGCTCAGGAGCTTGATGAGCGGCTTACGACCATGGCGCTTCTCAAAGCACAGCAGTCCAGAGGCATCCGTCGACGCACGAGGAAGCCCGACTGAGTTCATACACCGCCGGATACGCCCTTCCCTCCGGCGTCATCGACCATTCCGAGGGGCGGCAACTGCGGCGCTGGTCGAACGATGTCCCAAGTCGAGAGTTCCCCTGCAGCTAGGCCCGACGTAGATGGCGGAGCCCTATCGCCAGCCCTGTACCAAATCCACCGGCCGGTCTTCTTGCTGGCTGCCTTTGGGTTCCTGAGGATCCGCAGTTGGCGTCCCTCGTGCAGAAGCTCCGCGACAAGCGAATCTACGTTCGTCGCCGTGGTGGGGCGGTGCCCTGTGAGATCGCAGGGGCATCCTTCCGGCGTGCGACGCGGAACCGGCCATCAGACACCGGATGAGCCTGCAGACGTCGATCCAGTTCGACGGCGAAGGCAACGAAATCGACCTCCAGCGCGCGCAGCCAGGCGCGCAACTCGATCACGTCGATCCGGCGTTCACCGCTCTCGACCTTGCTGACCGTTGCTTGGCCACGGCCAAGCCGCTGCGCCAAGTCGGCCTGACGCAGCCTGACAGACTCGCGATTGCTTCGCAGGAGCTCCAGGAAGATTTGTTGATGACGGCTGTTTAGAGACTTGAACATGACGACCCTTCGCCAGCCACGGTAGCCGCATCCCGGGCGTATTCCGAAAGGGAATCTAACCACGGGCTGCGCAGTCGTACAAGCGGCATCGCGCTCGCCAGATCGCGAAGACCTCCGGATACTTCCGGTTATAAAAAACTCAGCCACCGGATCCAGTCCGGCGACGCCCACCAGCCGATGTTCGTCTGTCACAAATCGTTCGAATTCCCCGTTCCGCCGTTCCTTCGCTCGCCCGGGTCGGGCTACTACAGGGCAGTCGAACTCTCGCTTCAAATGCCTTGGTTCATCATCACCTTCCTGGTCCAGGAAGACGAGAGCAGCTTCGTGCGCTCCGTGTGCTGCAGCTGGGAGAACGACCTCATCGATCTGATCGACGCCCAGGCGCTGGCACATGCTGGTGAGACATCGCCACCAGCACGGCACGCGCTCGTCTCTTTGCAGCAGGTCGTGCCGCATGCTCATGGCACCGGTTGGACGGTTCGCGACATTCGAAGCGTGTGGGCTGCGAACGAGGTCCCGTCGAACGAGCCGGTCGTGATCGTTGAGGACGTGGGAGGAATCCAGTTCTACTGCACGTTTCCCAGCGACGAACCGCCGATCGTTGGCGAGCGACGTCTCGTCGCCTCGATTGGGGTGTGATGCCGCATGTCGCCCGCGGCGGCTGGCCATCAGCGATCCGGGCGCGCGGTTCTCGCCCTACACAGGGAGCGTTTTCAAGCGCTCTAGCCAACGCGAGTTTTCAAGCCGGTGGGCGACATTTCGCGTCCACGCAGCAAGTCCACGCCATGCCCGCCGCTCTTCAGCCAATTTTGGCAATCCAAACCAACTCGCATGCACCTGCACCAGGACGGTTCCGGCCGTTCGGGAGCGAATCATGACGTTGCGCCCTGTCTTGTTCTGCGGGGATCCGCACTCCAGGTTTCGGCAAGTTGTTGAGAGCGCGAGTCGCACTCGCGCATCAACCGTCGTTCTTCTCGGGGACATGGAGCCTTCGCGTCCTCTGGAAGAGGAGATGGCTGCGCTGCAACAGAGCGACATCGAGTGGTACTTCATTGCGGGCAACCACGATGCCGACAGCCAAGTGCTGGCTCGCCGCGTCTGGAACCGAAACACGGACCCGCACAACGTCCACGGACGCGTGGTCACGTTGAAAGGAGGCCTACGCTTGGCCGGCCTCGCCGGAGTGTTCAGGGGCGACGTGTGGTACCCGCAGGTAGGAGACAAGAACGGACGCCGATCAACGTACTACTCGCGATTGGATCTCGAGCGCGTGACCCCGCGACAGTACCGCTTCAATCCGTACGATGCTGCGTCACCCCAGGTGCACCACAAGCACTGGGCCAGCATCTTCGAAGAGGAGTACGACGCCTTGGCAGAAATGCAGGCGGACATTCTGGTGACGCACGAGGCACCTTCCTACCACTGCGACGTCAGCGGCAACGGAACGGGCTTCCGAGCCATCGACGAGCTGGCGCAGTTCCTCGGTGCGCGGTATGCAATCCACGGACATCATCACRACAACCAGGACAGCTCTGGATTCTGGGTACAGCAAAAGTTCGAAAGCCATGGAGTAGGACTGCGTGGCGTCTCGGCGCTGTGGCCCGACGGGCGGTGGGAGGTTGTCATGCCGGGCGAGATCGACGATGCACGTCGGCGACAACTGAGGGCATCAGGATGAGGCTCCTCGTGTTCGGCTACCCGCACCTCAAGCTAATCGCGCGGCCAACCTGGCCGAGGAGCGTGGATTACGAGACGGTGGAACAGGCCGTCATCCACCGTTACGGGCGCAACGCGAAGCATTGGGCGAAGAGAGGCAGTGCGTTCGGTGGCAAGCTGGCCGCCCTCGCGTTCGGTGTGCTCAACGTGCCGACCTGGTCTCAGTCAGCCCTTCTGCCGGTAGAACTCGACCAAGCTAGCTTCGGTCACGAGTGCGCAAAGTGAACCCCGTTTTTGTCTTCGTTGACTTTGACGGCGTGCTGCATCGCACGCAGGGAGATATCGACCGGTACTTCGAGCGCGCCGAGCTCTTGGGTACTTGGCTCCGGTCACATCCAAACATCCAGTTAGTGGTGAGTAGCAGCTGGCGCGAGGTATACAAGCTTGCCGAGCTGCGAGAACTTCTTTTCCATGACGTGCCGGACCTGAAGGAGCGCCTTGTTGGCGTCACTTCGAACATGGATCGGATACACGCCGAACATGAGCGATCTGCCGAGTGTCGCCTCTGGCTCCGCGACCACGGCCACAACTTCTCGGCCTGGCTCGCAATCGACGATCAATCTGAGCGGTTCTCACCAGACGCGCGCGACCATCTTCTGGTTTGCGACCCGGCCTCCGGCCTGAMGCAGAATGTTCTCGACCGAGCCTGGGAAAGGCTCAAAGAACTTCAGAGGGAGGAGCCCGAGCGTCACGCCCGCAACGAGATCAGCGGCACACCACTGCGACCCGAACTGCGGCGGTTGCTTCGACCGCTTCCCGATGAAGTTATCAAGGCTTCCCCTTCAAAGTGGCCGGAGATCGATCCGCGCATCGATGCAACGCAGTCAGGGATCGGCGCGTCCGGCACAGGTGAAGCTGCGGGTGGCCTCGCTCGCGTAGCGTTCGAAAGAGACTTCCTGCCGACGCTGTCGAACTATGTCAACGTCCGTGCGCTTCGCGCTGACATGGTGAGCTCGGCTGAAGCGGCGGCCCTGGCCCGCATGACCACGGCGCAAGTGCGCCGCTTGGCGACGATGAAGTCCCCCCAAGTCATCGCTTTGCGGCACTCGGTTCTCGGTTGGCGGTACCCCCGGTGGCAGTTCGACGCGGCCGCTCGGAAGGTTGTCGAGCAGCTGGCACGAGCTCTGCAGGGAAACGGCCCAGCGATGTTGGCATGGCTGGAGACGCCACTCGGTGCGCTAGAGGGACGCACGCCACGATCGGCGCTTGAACAGGGCGACTCAGTGCAGAGGATCCTGGCGCTGGCGGCAAGCGAGGGGCTTTGATTGGACCGAGGCGATGGATTCAGTTGCAAGCGTTGACCCATGTGTCGGACGCATACGCTGCTGCCGCAACCACAGGTGCAGAGCTGCAGCGCAACACCGAGCAGAGGAAGGCGTACGCATCGACCCGAGCGCAACGCATGGCGCAGACCCGCCGCAAGGCCGGGCGGCCGTGGCCGAAGCTGTACCGCGAAGGGCGGCTGTGGCTGGTGGTGAAGACGTGCCTGTCGTGGCGTTGGTCGCCCCGGCAGATCGCATGCACACTGGAGCGCATGTTGCCCGACGAATCCGACATGCAGGTCTCGCACGAGACGATCTACACCGCGATCTACGCGCACGCCAGCGGCGAGTTGCGCCGCCAGCTTGTCAGTTGCCTGCGCCAGGGCAATAGCACACGCAGACCACGCGCTAGTGGGCAGGATCGACGCGGGCAGATCTCCGAGATGGTCAGCATCCACGTGCGTCCGCCCGAGGTGGCCGATCGCGTGATGCCCGGACGCTGGGAAGGCGACCTGATCCGCGGGGCCGAGAACAAGTCGGCGGTGGGCGCGCTGGTGGAGCGCAGCACGCGGCTGGTGCTGCTGGCGAAGATGGCAGATGCGACGGCTGAATCGGCGCTGCGGGCGTTCAGCGCCAAGCTCAACTCGATTGCCGAGCCGATGCGCCAGACGCTGACCTACGACCAGGGGCGCGAGATGGCCAGGCACCAGGAGCTCACCCGGCGTACTGGCGTGAAGGTCTACTTTTGCGACCCACACCGCCCGTGGCAGCGAGGCGCGTGCGAGAACACCAATGGGCTGTTGCGCCACTACCTGCCCAAGGGTACCGACCTGTCGGTCTTCAGCCAAGACGAGCGCGATGCCATTGCCGATGAGATGAACAACCGGCCTCGCGCAACGCCCGACTGGGATTCGCCCCTGCGGGTATTTGCCTCCATACCCAACGCCGACTCTCAACGTCAAGTCCCAACGTCAAGTCTCAACCACACATTGATGCGAGCGGGTGTTGCACTTCAGACTTGAGACCGCCGGGTGTCCTGGTTCAACCACCACCGGCTGCTGGAGCCTATCGGCTACATCCCACCCGCCGAGGCTGAGGCAAACTACTACCGGCAACTCGCTGAGCAGGCCACTACGCCGGCCTGACTTAAACCAACCGGCCTCCACGGAACCCGGGGCGATTCACACTGAGCCGCCCGAGGCAGAGGTCCCTATCGACCCCTTCGCTTCATGGTCACCGCCCTTTTTGCGCGAATCGACTCCCGTCGAAATGCAATCACGCTATCCGCGTCCAACAACTCGGGAGCGTCTGGCAGCTTCTCTACCAGCAGCGCCATGGCCTTTGCATTCGTAGGAGCGAGCTTGTGGCCGATGGAGATGCAAAGGACCGTTGAAAGCAGAGTCAACAGCTCCCTGACCTCGCTGGCCATCCTCGCGCCGGCAGCCGTCACGTAGACCCGCCGAGCGCGCCGGTCCACAAGCGAGGCAGACTCTATTTGCTGCACAAGGCCTTTGTCGCGCAAAGCCTTCAGCTGAATTGAAATCATTGCTCGGCTCTCGCTCAGGTTGGCAGCAAGCTCTGACGCGCTTGCCGCCCGAGATTCCGACTTGGCCCTCCCGCGCCCGCGCGCTCGCGGGGTCAACTCCGCAAGCACCAGCATCTGCGTGGTGTTGATCCCCCACTGGAGTCGCTTTTGATTCATGCGGTCTTCGATTTGATTGGCCACATTGAGGTGGTTCATCAACAAACGGATCGCTTCATCAGTGGTCATCTCTCGAGCCTCTCACCTTCGTTAACCGCAAGTGTGACAAAAATGCCACGGAGCGATCCAATACCAATGCGCAAAGTTTTACGCACTGTCGTGTGTCCGCATGCGATTGAGGGCCGAATCGCGCAGTGAATATGTTCCCTGCGACGCAGCTCGTCTCTTCCACATGCAACTGAGGTTGCGACCGTCGCCATCCGTCGCCACACTGAGGCATGAGTAGGCAAACTGGCAGGCAGGTATGAATTTCGCGGAAGCCCTTCGCACCCAGGATGATGCGGTCATCACGAAGTACTTGATGGATCGGTACGGCGTCCTGTTAGGACGCAAGGCGCTGGCGGAGGTCCTGCAATTCCCCACCGCGGACGCGTTCGACCGCCACGTCCAGCGCAAGCACTTTGAACTTCCGGTACTGCGCTTTTCGGGAAGACGTGGAGTCTTCGTGCTTGCAACGGACGTTGCACGCTACCTGGTCAAGAGTTCTGCGCGGGTAGCCAGACCAGTGCGAGAAAGGAGCACGTCATGAACGGTAATCCATGAGCGCGATAGAAGAGAAGCAGAGAGCCCGTCGAAGGCGCCAACCCGCGACGGGCTCTTGAGTCTGCAGACCAGAGGTACCGGTCAAGCACACTCTATCGCCGAACCTTGCCCCGGGCAAGGAGGCCTCGCCACGCCGAGCGCCTTGGGCAGCTTTTCTCCTCTCTGTCGCTCTCAGTGACCAATCGGTCGTGGTCTGACGTTGCATCAGTGCCACTTCAGCCATGGCACCGCGGCGATGTAATTTCCACTGCAGCCGCGTCTCAACCGCTTCAATGCGTAGTTACGGAGAAGGCTATGACTAAATCCCCTCCCCCAAATGCACCGAGGCAATATAAAGGCGCGCGCTTAGGAACCCGAATTCGAGGAGCGATGGCCGAGTCTTACGATGCACGCGGTCATAAGGCGCAAGACCTTCATCTGCACTACAGCCAGAAAATGGGGCGCGATGTTGTGCTTGCCGGAAGGCTTCGCTACATCCACTTCCTGATGGTGGAGGGCGATCCACTCGTCAACACTGTCGACTACACGCCGCATGCAGCTGTCACCGCACTTGCTGGCGATGCGTTCGCGGACTTGGTCGCGGCACAGGTAACGATGACCAACGGCGAAGTTGTCTGGCGTCGGTTGATTTACACGGAGCCGGATACTTCGGCCTTCGTTGAGGACTTGCGAAACGCCGTCGGCAAAGGGCCGCTAAGCACTATCMAGCGCCYGGAAGTACTAACGTTCAATCAGTTGGTGGCGCGTGACGTTTGGACGCGTAACGTTCATAGGGCGCTCTCCTGGATTGCGGCGGCGCGGGAATGGCCACTTGGACAGTACAAACATGGCGTACTTGATCTTCTGCAGAAACATCGCCAAGTCGCATTTCAGCGATTTCTAGAACTGGGCGAAGGGGGGAATTCCGCACTCGTGGGCGCAGCTGTCCTGCAACTCGCGCTGAACGGCGCGATTGAAACTGATCTGGCCACACTCCCATTAAGCCGGACAAGCTTATTTTCGGCTGTGAGGGGGGAGCGCTGACATGGTAGCTTCTGTGAAGCGAGTTGCGCAGAAAGCAAATGGCGAAGCAATAGTGCGCTACGGGTACGCCTCTATTC
>NZ_JBFUFQ010000105.1:0-19709 GCF_056403355.1 Rhizobacter sp. P2_H3
AGGTGGCCCCGGGCGTGTACCCGAGCCTGATCCATCCCCCCTACCAGTCCACCCGCAGCCGGGGCCCGATGCAGCCGCCGTTGCGCGTGAAGGCACCGGCGCCGGCACGCGACGGCGTGCGTTTCTCTCCGGCGCTGGTCGGCCCGAAGGACCTCGACCTGACGGCTCACGGCAGCAGCGCACCGCTCGGCGAGAAGATCATCGTCAGCGGCCGCGTGGTCGACGAGGACGGCCGCCCGGTGCGGCGCTCGCTGCTCGAGGTGTGGCAGTGCAATGCGGCCGGCCGCTACTGGCACAAGAAGGACCAGCACGATGCGCCGCTCGACCCCAATTTCCACGGCATCGGCAAGATGTTCACCGACGACGACGGCCGCTACCGCTTCGTCACCATCAAGCCGGGGCCGTACCCGTGGGGCAACCACGACAAGGCCTGGCGACCGGCGCACATCCACTTCTCGCTGTTCGGCAACGTGCTGGCGCAGCGGCTGGTGACGCAGATGTATTTCGCGAACGACCCGCTGTTCGCGTTCGATCCCATCTTCCAGAGCATTCCGGATGCCGCGGCGCGAACCCGCCTGGCCGCGCACCTGAACATGGACCACACCGACGGCGGCAACGCCCTCGGCTACGACTTCGACATCGTGCTGCGCGGCCGCCACGCGACGCCGATGGCCCTGTGAGCACCGAAGCCATGACGAGCAGGATCACTTCATCGCAGACCATCGGTCCGTTTCCGCACGAGGGTTGGCGCTGGGCCGCCGAGCTGTCGCAGCTGGGGGCCACGGCCACGACCTGGATCACGATCGGCGGCACGCTGTTCGACGGGCAGGGCCAGCCGGTGAGCGATGGCTGGGTCGAGGCCTGGTCACCGGCTGCGGCGACGGGCGAGCATGAGCGCCCGATGCCCGGCTTTCGCCGTTGCCCGACCGGCGAGCGGGGCGAGTTCCGGATCGAACTGGCCGCTTCGCCGCAGGCCGCCCCGGGCGAGCCGGCGGCCTGGATCACGCTGTTCGCGCGCGGCCTGCTGAAGCACCAGTTCTGCGCGGTGTTCCTGGCCGATGCGCCGGGGCTTGCGAGCTCGGAACTGCTGGCGCAGGTGCCGGCGGCGCGCCGCGACACGCTGCTCGCGCAGCGCCAGGCCGATGGCAGCTACCGCTGGGACATCCACCTGCAGGGCGAGCGCGAGACGGTGTTCCTCGATTTCGAGTGAGCGTGCGGGGCCCGGGTGTCAGCGGTTCGCCGCCGCGTGCGCGCGGGCGAGCAGCGCGTCCATCGCGACGGCCTGCGCGATCGAATCGTCGAGCGTGATGCGCACCGCCTCGTGGCCGAGCGCCGCCGCCTCGAAGTGCCGCACCATCAGCGCATACGGGTCGCAGGGCGCGAAGCGCTCGACGTGATCGCCGATGCGCAGCACCGCCTCGACGTCCTTCCAGCCGAACGGCGTCTCCAGCCGCAGGATGCCGTCGCGCAGCAGCGCCTCGAACTGCGTGTGCGGCGGCAGCGAGAACGCGCAATCGAAGTGGCCGGTGACGTCGCCGTGCGCCGTGTCGAAACGCAGCATCGCGTGCGCCGCATGGTCGACGCGGCCGCCTTCGGCATCGGGCGGCGTCAGCCCGGCCGCGACGCCGAGCACCACCGGCTCGACGCCGGCCAGCCACCGCATCACGCTCAGCGGATAGCAGCCCAGGTCGTACAGCGCGCCGCCGCCCATGCGGCGGCTCCAGCGCACGTCGGCCGGGTCGTGCAGCGTGTAGGTGAAGTGGCTGCGCATCCATTTCAGCGGGCCCCAGGCCTCGCCGCGCACCAGCGCCTGGGCGCGCGCGAGCTGCGGGTGGAAGTGGTGCATGAAGGCTTCCATCACCAGCCGCCCGGCGGTGCCGGCGGCGGCCTTCATCCGGCGCGCCTCGTCGGCGCTCAGCGCGAGCGGCTTCTCGCACAGCACGTGCTTGCCGGCTTTCAGTGCGGCCAGCGTCAGCGGCAGGTGCGCATGGTTGGGCAGCGCGATGTAGACCGCGTCGATGTCGTCGCGGGCCAGCAATGCGTCGTAGCCGGTCGCGAGCGGGATCTCGTGCTTTGCGGCGTAGGCGGCGCCGCGGACTGGATCGCTGCAGCCGACCGCGACGATCGGGCTGCCGGTGCTGCGGAAGGCCGGGATCAGCGCCGATGCGGCGATGCGGGCGGCGCCGATCAGGCCCCAGCGGAGGGTGGGTGGAGAGGTCATGGCCGTGGTGGTGCGAGCTTCGCCCATCGTGCCAGCAAATCCCGTTCTCGCTCCACCGTCAGCTTGCCATCGCGCCGCGAATCGCCGAGCGCGGGGATCGGCTCGGCCAGGATGTCGGCTGCGGTGTCCAGCAACGGCCGCGTTTGCAGCCCCGCCGCTCGCGCCCGTGTCACGCTCACTGCGAGGAAGCCCTGCGAATCCGCCTCGCTCGCCGGGATCCACAGCGGCAACTCGGTCCACAGGCGCACGCCTTCGGCCTGCAGGAAGGTCTCGCCGACGAGCCGTGGGGTCGCCGGCGCGTGCCCCGCGTGCACGGCCGCGGTGATGCAGGCGTCGATCATCTGCGGCCAGGTCAGCGGCCCGTCGACCGGGCCGGTCGCGTTGAAGTCGCCGCGCGTGCCGCGCTCCAGCAACCGCAGCATCCACGCGGCGAGGTCGCGCACGTCGATCATCTGCAGCGGCGACGGCGCCTCGGGCACCAGCATCGTGCCGCCCGCCGCGGCGCGCCACGGCCAGTGGCTGAAGCGCCCGGTCGGGTCGCCGGGGCCGACGATCAACCCCGGCCGCACCACCAGCGCCCGCTCGCCCCACGCCGTGCGCAAGGCCGCCTCGCAGGCCGCCTTCTGCGCCCCGTAGTGTGCGGCGCTGCGGTCGTCCGGCGCCACGCCGTCGAACGATGCCAGCGGCGCCCGCTCGTCTTCACCCGGCCGAACGAGCGACGCATACGCCGACACGCTCGAGACGAACAGGTACTGCCCCGCATCGGACAAGGCCTCGGCGCTGAGGCGCAGGTCACCCGGCAGGTAGCCGCAGGTGTCGACCACCGCATCGAAGCGCCGGCCCTGCAGCGCACCGAGATCGCGCTGCCGGTCACCAACGATGCATTCGACGCCCGCCGGCCAGGCACGGCGCGCCCGCCCGCGGTTGAACACCGTCACCGCATGCCCCGCCGCGCAGGCCGCATCGACCACGGCCGCACCGAGGAACACGCCGCCACCGAGCACCAGCAGCCTCATGGCGACACCGGCAACGGCGACGGCGCCTTCACCTCTTCCATGCAGATCATCGAACGCACGTCGTCGACGCCGGGCACCTGCATCAGGCGGTCGGTCAGGAACTGGCTCAGGCTCTTCAGGTCCTGCGCGACCACCTTCAGCAGGTAGTCGCTGTCGCCCGACACCGTGTGGCATTCGAGGATCTGCGGGAAGGCGCGGATGTCGGCCTCGACCTCGCGCACGCGGCCGAACTGACCGCCGTCGATGTTCAGGCTGACGTAGGCCATCACACCCAGCCCGAGCGCCTGCGGATCGACCTGCGCGCGGTAGCCGCGGATCACGCCGCGCTCCTCCAGCGCGCGCACGCGGCGGAAGCACTGCGGTGCCGACAGGTGCACCTGCGCCGCCAACTCCACGTTGCTGGCGCGGCCATCGGCCTGCAGGGCTTCCAGAATCTTGCGGTCCAGGCCGTCAATCGCTCCACCGTTCATCGCTTCGCCTTCATTGATGCATGAATCGTGCGTCAACGGCGGCAAGGATGCAAGTTTTGGAAAGCAAATTTCGCCGCCGCATCTCTAGACTGTGAGCGTTCGCTATGCATTCAGACCAGGAGTTGACATGACCACCGCCGCCCGCGCCGCCGCCCTGCAAGCCCGCCACGCCGCCCCGCAGGAATCTCCGATCACGCTGGAGCAACGCCACGGCGCCCACAACTATCACCCGCTGCCGGTCGTGCTGACGCGCGGCGAGGGCGTGCACCTGTTCGACGACCGGGGCCGGCGCTACCTGGACATGATGTCCGCCTACTCGGCCGTCAGCTTCGGCCACAGCCACCCGGAGCTGGTGCGCGCGCTCACCGAGCAGGCGCAGACGCTGGCCGTGACGAGCCGGGCCTTCCACACCGATCGGCTCGGTCCCTTCCTACAGACACTGTGCCGCATGACCGGCATGGCGCGGGCGTTGCCGATGAACAGTGGCGCCGAGGCGGTGGAGACCGCGATCAAGGCGGCGCGCAAATGGGCCTACAAGGTCAAGCGCGTGCCCGAGGGCCAGGCGCAGATCCTCGTCGCCGAGGGCAACTTTGCCGGCCGCACCACCACCATCGTCGGTTTCTCGACCGAGGCGCAATACCGCGACGGCTTCGGCCCGTTCGCGCCGGGTTTCAACGCGGTGCCGTTCGGCGATGCGCGGGCCCTGGAGGCCGCGATCACGCCGCACACCGCCGCCTTCATCGTCGAGCCGATCCAGGGCGAGGCCGGCATCATCGTGCCGCCGGCCGGCTACCTGAAGGCGGTGCGCGAGATCTGCACGAAGCACGACGTGCTGATGATCTGCGACGAGGTGCAGACCGGCCTCGGCCGCACCGGCCGCCTGCTGGCCTGCGAGCACGACGGCGTGCTGCCCGACGGGCTGGTGCTCGGCAAGGCGCTCGGCGGCGGGCTGCTGCCGGTCAGCGCGTTCCTGGCGCGCGAGGACGTGATGGCGCAGTTCACCCCCGGCGACCACGGCAGCACCTTCGGCGGCAACCCGCTGGCGGCGGCGGTCGGGCTGGCGGCCCTGCAGCTGCTGGAGCGCGAGCAGCTGGCGCGCCGCGCGCAGGAGCAGGGCGAGTACCTGATGGCCCAGCTGTGGAAGCTGCGGCATCCGGCGATCACCGACATCCGCGGGCGCGGCCTGCTCGTGGGCGTGCAGATCGATCCGGCGTTCGCGAGCGCACGCGAGGTCTGCGAGCGGCTGATGGACGAAGGCGTGCTGACCAAGGACACGCACCACACCGTCGTGCGGCTGGCGCCGCCGCTGGTGATCGAGCGGGCGCAGGTCGACGAGGCGGTGGGGGCGCTGCGGCGGGTGCTGCTGGCGATCGATGCGAAGGCGGGGGTGCGGGGCAAGGCTGTCGTGGCCTGAAGGTGCTTCGGCGGGCTGTGTCTGCGGGCGACGGAACGAACGGGCGGTCGCGGTGACAGAGCGTCTGTCAAAACACTGCTCCTGGAGCTCACCGATGTCCGTTCAGACAGTCACAGCCCGTCCTTCCGTGATGTGGGAGCCCATCTCCATCGACGACTACGATGTCTACTCGCGCTTGCATGCGGGGCGGCTTGCGTCGCGCGAGTATGCGAGCGCTGTCCTCTCCATGCTGGTCCGGGGCAGTCAGCTTCCGGCCGGCCTGGTCGACAGGTCCTTTTCGTGGCTGAGGGTCGTGGACCAGGAATTCTGTCGAGGCGAGGGGCTCATCCGGGAACTCGGAACAGATATCGGATTGAAGAGGGATCCCGTGGGAGAGGCCTTGCGTCCGCTGAAGCGGGTCATCAATGAAAGCGAAAGCAAGTTCGGGAGGGCGAACGAAGAGCGCCAGCGCCGTCAAACGATATCGATGGTATGGGCGTCGACCCTCTGCGATGTCAAAGCAAAACTCGATGACGCAAGCAAGCGGGCCTGTTCCAGCCTCCCCCAGCGGCTTCACCAGGAGATCGGTGATTTGATCCGCGACTTTGAAGATGATCTCTGTGGCTACGATTGGCAAGCCTGTTGCGAGACCATGGCAGTGCTGGATCGCCTCGTCACCAGTGAGTTGGTGGTGTCGCCGAACGCGCACTCGCTCGGTCAGCGCAAGTTTCCAGAGAGCCGCCCGCGCGGAAACACCGAGCGCGCCCTGGTGTCATTGAGAACGCTCGCAGTCGACCATGCCGCAACCCTGGTCGAGCGGATGATGCTCCACCCGACACTTTCCGGGGTGCACGAGCAACTCAAGACGGCCGTGGACGTTCTTGAACGAGAGGCGACACGAGCGTCGGCAGATCTGGATGCGGCGATGAATGGGTTGATTTCAGAGTGGATCCGCGGCCTGAGATCGGCTGCGGATGGCGACGACGGAAGGTCGTACTGCAAAACCTTCACAGCATTGCGGCAAACCCTTGCGACATGGATTCACCAAGAGAGGAGTGAACGCCGGGGGACTGCCGAGCCTCTTTGACACGCTGTTCCGCGCCGACACCTTCGGGTTAACCCGAGTCCTTGTTACCGTCTCTTACACGCACTGCGCAAGGCCTGCACAGTTTTTGGCCTGCGCGTCGCACGTCGCGCTTTATTTCCGCGCCGGGCATGCCGACAAGTACGCATGTCCTCCTACAGCCTTCCCTCCGTGCAACAGGCGGCGCCCTCGGTGCCGTCCTCCAGCACCCCACCTTCCCGCCTGTCGCCGAGCGCGTTCGCCTGCACCGCGATGGGCCTGGCCGGCGGCATCGCCACCTGGGCCGCGAGCGGCTGGAACGGCTGGGCGTTGCTGGTCGGCGCCGGCCTCGGCATCGCCGGTGCGCTGTTCGACCGCCGCCAGGCCACGCTGCGCCGCCAGCAGCGTGACGCCACCGCGGCCTTCGTTGCCGGCACCGAGCGGCTCGGCCGCGAACTGCTGCCGGTCTGGGGCGGCCACATCGAAAGCTCGCGCGCGCAGATGGAGAGCGCGATCTCCGAGCTCGCGCTGCGCTTCGGCGGCATCGTCGACAAGCTCGACCAGGCGATGCGCGCCTCCAACCTCGCCGCCGGCAACATGCAGGGCAGCGACCAGGGCCTGGTGGCCGTGTTCGCGCACAGCAGCAAGGAACTGAACGGCGTGCTCGATTCGCTGCGCGCCGCGATGGCCAGCAACGGCGCCATGCACGACGAGGTGCAGAGCCTGAACCGCTTCGTCGCCGAGTTGCAGGAGATGGCCGCCGAGGTCGCCAACATCGCCTCGCAGACCAACCTGCTCGCGATCAACGCCGCCATCGAGGCCGCGCACGCCGGCGAGACCGGCCGCGGCTTCTCGGTGCTCGCACAAGAGGTGCGCAAGCTGTCGGCCGCCTCCGGCGAGACCGGCCGGCGCATGGCCGACAAGGTGGCGCTGATCGGCGACGCGATCGCCACCGCACGTCGCAGCGCCGACGCGTCGGCCGAGCGCGAGGCCGCGTCCATCGTCGCCTGCGAGACCACCATCAACAGCGTGCTCGGCGGCTTCCACACCGTCACCGATGCGCTGGTCGCATCGGCCGACGTGCTCAAGCGCGAGAGCGTCGGCATCCAGGGCGAGATCGGCGAGGCGCTGGTGCAGCTGCAGTTCCAGGACCGCGTCAGCCAGGTGATGTCGCACGTGCGCCAGAACATCGAGCAGCTGCCGGCCGAGCTGACGCGCAGCCGCGAAGGCTTCGAGCGCGACGGCGTGCTCCAGCCGGTCGACAGCGCCGCACTGCTGGCCCAGCTGGAGAAGACCTACGCGATGGCCGACGAGCGCCAGCTGCACAGCGCGCAAGCCGGGCAGGGCGCGCAGGCCGCGGATGCGAGCGAAGAGATCACTTTCTTTTGACAACGACAGACCGGGAAGCACAACACCATGGCCAAGAACATCCTGATCGTCGACGACTCCGCCTCGGTGCGGCAGGTCGTCAGCATTTCGCTGAAGCAAGCCGGCTACGACGTGATCGAGGGGGTCGACGGCAAGGACGCGCTGAAGCAGCTCACCGGCCAGAAGGTCCACCTGATCATCAGCGACGTCAACATGCCCAACATGGACGGCATCAGCCTCGTGAAGGCGGTCAAGCAGATGCCGGCCTACAAGTTCACGCCGATCGTGATGCTGACCACCGAGTCGCAGGAGGCGAAGAAGAAGGAAGGCCAGGAAGCCGGCGCCAAGGCCTGGGTCGTCAAGCCCTTCAAGCCCGAGCAGCTGCTGGGCGTCGTGCAGAAGCTCGTGCTGCCATGAGCTCTCTGCGCATCGAAGGCGAGCTGACGATCTATCGCGCCGCCGAACTGAAGCAGACGCTGCTCGCCGCCGTGGCGGAGCACGCCGAGCTCGAGGTCGACCTGTCGCAGGTCGGCGAGTTCGACAGCGCCGGGCTGCAGCTGCTGCTGCTGGCCAAGCGCGAAGCCGCTGCCGCCGGTCGCACGCTGCGCCTGGTCGACCACAGCCCGGCCGTCGTCGAGGTGCTGGAGCTGTTCGACCTGGCCGCGCATTTCGGCGATCCGCTGGTCGTCGGCTCCGCGCAGCGCGCTGCCTGACCTCTCCCTGGAAGGCATTCCGATGAACATGGACCAGGCCCTGCAGACCTTCTTCGCGGAAAGCCGCGAGCTGCTGGAAGACATGGAAGCCTCGCTGCTGCGCGTGCGCGAGGAAGACGAGCCGGCCGAGACGATCAATGCGATCTTCCGCGCCGCCCACACCATCAAGGGCTCGGCCGGGCTGTTCGGCCTCGACCAGGTGGTGGCGTTCACGCACGTCGTCGAGAGCGTACTCGACGAGGTGCGCGAAGGCCGCATCGCGGTCGACGAGCCGCTGGTCTCGCTGCTGCTCGCCTGCGGCGACCACATCGGCGCGCTGGTCGATGCGGTCGAGTCCGATCCGAACCAGGTCGACCCGGCGCTGGTGCAGCGCGGCGAGCCGCTGCTGCTGCGCCTGCGCGCGCACCTCGAGCCGTCGTCCGGCGCCGTCGTGGCGGCACCGGCGCCCGCGTTCGAACGCATCGCCGCCAATTCGCACGATGCCGACCTGTGGCACATCTCGCTGCGCTTCGGCCGCGACGTGCTGCGCAACGGCATGGACCCGCTGTCCTTCATCCGCTTCCTCGGCACGCTCGGCCAGGTGGTCGGCATCGTGACGCTGGCCGACGCGCTGCCGCCGGCCGCCGGGATGGACCCCGAGTCCTGCTACCTCGGCTTCGAGATCGCCTTCCGCAGCCAGGCCGACAAGGCGGCGATCGAAGGCGTGTTCGATTTCGTGCTCGACGATTGCACGCTGCGCATCGTGCCGCCGCACAGCCGCATCGGCGACTACATCGACCTCATCAAGGCGATGCCCGAGGAATCGGCGCGCCTGGGCGAGATGCTGGTGCGCTGCGGCACCGTGACCGCCCACGAACTCGAAGCCGCGCTCGCCGCGCAGGCTGAAGCCGTGCCGACCCCGCTGATCGGCACCGTGCTGGTCGAGCAGGGCCGCGTCTCGCCGCCGGTCGTCGAGGCCGCGCTCGAGAAGCAGAAGCGCGTGAAGGACGCGAAGACGCAGGAGAGCCAGTCGATCCGCGTCGACGCCGACAAGCTCGACCACCTGATCAACCTGGTCGGCGAGCTGATCATCGCGTCGGCCGGCGCCAGCCTGATCTCGCGCAAGACGCGCAACAGCGAGCTGCAGGAATGCCACTCGGTGCTGTCCGGCCTGGTCGAGGAGGTGCGCGACAGCGCGCTGCAGCTGCGCATGGTGAAGATCGGTGCCACCTTCAGCCGCTTCCAGCGCGTGGTGCATGACGTGTCGCGCGAGCTCGGCAAGGACATCGGCCTGGTCGTCAACGGCGAGGACACCGAGCTCGACAAGACCGTGGTCGAGAAGATCGGCGACCCGCTGACCCACCTGGTGCGCAACGCGATCGACCACGGCATCGATTCGGCCGAGCTGCGCGCCGCGCGCGGCAAGCCGGCCCGCGGCACGGTGATGCTGAACGCATTCCACGACTCCGGCAGCATCGTGATCGAGGTCAGCGACGACGGCGGCGGCCTGAACCGCGAGAAGATCCTCGCGAAGGCCGTCGAGCGCGGCCTGGTCGAGGCCGGCCGCACGCTGAGCGATGCCGAGATCTACGGGCTGATCTTCGAGCCCGGCTTCTCCACCGCCGAGAAGGTGACCAACCTGTCCGGACGCGGTGTCGGCATGGACGTCGTCAAGCGCAACATCGTCGCGCTGCGCGGCAGCGTCGGCATCGCCAGCACGCCGGGCGAGGGCACTACCGTCACGGTGCGGCTGCCGCTCACGCTGGCCATCATCAACGGCTTCCAGATCGGCGTCGGCAAGGCGGTGTTCGTCGTGCCGCTCGACATGGTCGACGAATGCGTCGAGTTCAGCGCGGAGACCGGCCACGACTACACCGACCTGCGCGGCGAGGTGCTGCCGTTCATCCGGCTGCGCGAGTTGTTCGACATCGACGGCCCGCAAAGCGCGCGGCCGAACATCGTCGTCGTCAAGCATGCCGGCCAGAAATTCGGCCTCGTCGTCGACACGCTGCTCGGCGAGGCGCAGACCGTCATCAAGCCGCTGTCGAAGATGTTCGGCCAGGTCCGAGGCATCAGCGGCTCCAGCATCCTGGGCAGCGGCGAGGTCGCGCTGATCCTCGACGTGCCGGCCCTGATGCAGAGCGCCGGCACGCCGGTCGCGGCCGCCTGAGTTCACCAGTTTTTGCCCCACCAGATTCCAGGGAGAACCACACCATGTTCAGCAACTTCAAGATCGGCGTCCGCCTGATCGCGGGCTTCATGCTCGTCGCCTCGATCAGCGCCGTGATCGGCTTCATCGGCATCTCCAACACCAGCCAGATGAACGAGCTGGCCGACAACATGTACACGAAGGAGCTGATGGGGCTCTCGTACATCAAGGAAGCCAACATCAACCTGATCTACATCGGACGCGCCCGTTCGAACTTCCTGCTGGCGAGCACGCAGGCCGAGCGCGACAAGCACATGGCGTCGATCGCGAAGAGCCTGGCGTCGATGAAGGACTACATCGAGAAGGCCAAGCCGCTGTTCGTCAGCGACCGCGCGAAAGAGGTCTTCACCGCGTTCGGCACGCTGTCGGAGGACTACCAGCGCGAGATGCAGCGCGCGCTGACGCTCGCGTCGGCGAAGAAGCTCGCCGACCGCGACGAGGTGCTGGCGCAGTCGCTCGACCTGGTGCGCGACAAGGCCAACAAGCTCGACGAGATGCTCGACGAGCTGATCCGGCAGAAGGAAGAGCGCGCCAAGGCGGCCGCCGAGCACACCGAGGGCCTGTACCGCAGCAGCCGCACCGTGATGATCGGTGCGATCGCCGGCGGCGTGGTGCTGGGCCTGCTGCTCGGCTTCTTCATCAGCCGCAGCGTCAGCAAGCCGCTGGGCCGCGCGGTCGACGCCGCGAACCGGCTGGCCGAAGGCGACCTGACGGTGAAGATCGACGTCACCGGCCGCGACGAGACCGCCCAGCTGCTGCAGGCGATGAAGCACATGGTCGACAAGCTGTCGCAGGTGGTGACCGAGGTGAACAGCGGCGCGGAAGCGCTGGCGGGTGCATCGGAAGAGGTGAGCGCAACGGCGCAGTCGCTGTCGCAGGCGTCGAGCGAGCAGGCGGCGGGGGTGGAGGAGACGAGCGCATCGATCGAGCAGATGACGGCATCGATCTCGCAGAACACCGAGAACGCGAAGGTGACGGACGGGATGGCGACGAAGGCGGCGAGCGAAGCGGCCGAGGGCGGCGAGGCRGTGCGYGCGACGGTGGCGGCGATGAAGCAGATCGCGCAGAAGATCGGGATCATCGACGACATCGCATACCAGACGAACCTGCTGGCGCTGAACGCGGCGATCGAGGCGGCGCGTGCCGGCGAGCACGGCAAGGGCTTCGCGGTGGTGGCGGCGGAGGTGCGCAAGCTGGCCGAGCGCAGCCAGGTGGCGGCGCAGGAGATCGGCACGGTGGCGGGCTCGAGCGTGGAGCTGGCCGAGAAGGCGGGGCGCTTGCTGGACCAGATGGTGCCGAACATCAAGAAGACCTCGGACCTGGTGCAGGAGATCACGGCGGCGTCGGAAGAGCAGTCGTCGGGCGTCAGCCAGATCAATGCGGCGGTGAGCCAGCTGAGCCAGACGACGCAGCAGAACGCGTCGAGTTCGGAAGAACTCGCAGCCACGTCGGAAGAGATGAGCAGCCAGGCCGAGCAGTTGCAGCAGACGATGTCGTTCTTCAAGCTGGCGACCCACGCCGACGCGCCGCGGCAGCGCCCGGCTGCGCCGCGCAAGGCGGCAGCCAGGCCGATCGCAGCGGCAGCGAAGGGGGCCAAGGCGGGTGCGCGCAAACCGGCATCGGCCGCCGGCCACAGCGGCTTCTCGCTGCACGTGAACGGCGCGGGTGCGCTCGACGAATCGCAGTTCGCCCGTTTCTGATCCTGACCCGAGCGACCCCGCGGACCGGCCATGAACACCATCTCCGACAACGAGTTCGGCCTGTTCCAGCGCTTCATCTACGACGCGGCCGGCATCACGCTGTCGTCGGCGAAGAAGGCGCTGGTGTGCGGCCGGCTCGCGAAGCGGCTGCAGGCCTGCAACCTGGGCAGCTACAGCGAGTACTTCAAGCTGCTGACCAGCGGCCAGAACGGTGCCGAGGTGCAGACCGCGGTCGACCTGCTGACCACCAACGAGACCTACTTCTTCCGCGAGCCGAAGCACTTCGAGCTGCTGCGCGAGGCGGCGCTCGCGTCATCGAAGAAGGCGCAGCCGTTCCGCGTCTGGAGCGCGGCCAGCTCGACCGGCGAAGAGGCCTACAGCATCGCGATGGTTCTGGCCGACACGCTGGGCGATGCGGCCTGGGAGGTGACGGGCTCCGACATCAGCACCCGCGTGCTGCAGCGCGCGCGGCAGGCGCACTACCCGATGGAGCGCTGCCGGCAGATCCCGCAGACCTACCTGAAGCGCTTCTGCCTGCGCGGCATCGACGAGCAGCAGGGCACGCTGCTGGTCGACCGGACGCTGCGCAGCCGCGTGCAGTTCATGCAGGTCAACCTGAACACCACGCTGCCGCGGCTGGCGGCGTTCGACGTGATCTTCCTGCGCAACGTGATGATCTACTTCAACGGCGACACCAAGCGGCAGGTGGTGGCGCGCATCCTCGAGCAGCTGAAGCCGGGCGGGTTCTTCTGCATCGGTCACTCCGAGAGCCTGAACGACATCACGACGGCGTTGATCCAGGTGGCGCCGTCGATCTACCGCAAGCCGTGAGCGAGACATGGCGGCGGGGAGCACGATCCGATTCGACAGCGCCGAGCCCGGCGACCGGGTGCTGCAGCCCGGCGAGTACGCGGTCGGCGAGGCGCCGTTGCGCATGCGCACGCTGCTCGGCTCATGCGTGTCGATCACGCTGTGGCACCCGGCAAGACGCGTCGGGGCGATGTCGCACTTCCTGCTGGCCGCTCGCTCGCCGAGCCGGCTGGGCGTGCCCGACGCGCGCTACGGCGAGGAGGCGCTCGCGCTGATGCTGCGCCAGCTGCACAAGCGCGGCATCGCGCCGGCCGAGTGCGAGGCGAAGATCTTCGGCGGCGGCAACATGTTTCCCGAGCAGGCCTCGCCCGCCACGCCGAACATCGGCCGCCGCAACGGCGAGGCGGCGCGCGACCTGCTGACGGCGCACGGCATCCGCGTGCATTCCGAGAGCCTGTTCGGCAACGGGCACCGCCAGATGATCTTCGACCTGGCGACCGGCGACGTGTGGGTGCGGCAGGTCAACCCGGAATCGGCGTCGATGCCGCTGGAAGGCGGCGCATGAGCAACATCCGCGTGATGGTGATCGACGACTCGGCCGTCGTGCGGCAGGTCGTCACCGCGTTGCTGGACGACGCGCCGGGCATCGAGGTGATGGCCGCGGTGGCCGACCCGGTGCTCGCGATCGAGCGCCTCAAGCACGACTGGCCCGACGTGATCGTGCTCGACGTCGAGATGCCGCGCATGGACGGCATCACCTTCCTGCGCATGGTGATGCAGCAGAAGCCGACGCCGGTGGTGATCTGCTCGACGCTGACCGAGCGCGGCGCGAAGACCACGCTGGAGGCGATGGCCGCCGGCGCGGTGGCCATCGTCACGAAGCCGAAGCTGGGGCTGAAGCAGTTCCTGACCGCCAGCGGCGAAGAGCTGATCAGCACCGTGCGTGCCGCGGCCAAGGCCAACGTGCGGCGGCTGGCCGCCGGGCCGGCGGTCGCGCCGACGCCGGCGGCGAAGAACACCGCCGACGTGATCCTGCCGCCGGCCACGCGGGCGATGACGCAGACCACCGAGCGGGTGGTGGCGCTCGGCACCTCCACCGGCGGCACGCAGGCGCTCGAAGAAGTGCTGACCGCGCTGCCGCGCGTGACGCCGGGCATCGTGATCGTGCAGCACATGCCGGAGAAATTCACCGCGGCCTTCGCGGCGCGGCTGGACAGCCTGTGCCGCATCGAGGTGAAGGAGGCCGAGCACAACGACCGCGTGCTGCCGGGCCGCGCGCTGATCGCGCCGGGCGGGCGGCACATGCTGCTCAAGCGCAGCGGGGCGCAGTACTTCGTCGAGGTGATCGACGGGCCGCTGGTGAACCGCCACCGGCCATCGGTCGACGTGCTGTTCCGCTCGGTCGCGCGCAGCGCCGGCGCGAATGCGCTCGGCGTGATCATGACCGGCATGGGCGACGACGGCGCGGCCGGGTTGCTGGAGATGCGCAAGGTCGGCGCGCAGACCGTCGCGCAGGACGAGGAGAGCTGCGTCGTGTTCGGGATGCCGAAGGAAGCGATCAAGCGCGGCGGGGTGCAGCGGACGCTGCCGCTGGATGCGGTGGCGGCGGAGATCCAGAAGCAGACGGGCTGAGCTCCCGGGCGCCGTTCGCGCCGCAGGGCCGCCATTTCGCGCCGCCCGCGCCCGCTTCGTCGCAGCGCGGCTGCGCGACGACAGAACGCCTCCGAGGATGCGCGCCATCGCCACCTCCCGGAGACTTCGATGAACGGTTCCACCTTTCCGCGCACCCTGGCCGCCGCCGTGTTCACGCTCGTGCTCGCCACCGGCCAGGGGATCGGCCACGCCGCACCCGACGCGCAGTTCCGGCCCGCCTTCCAGCTCTTCAACCAGGCCTCGGCCGGCGACAAGGGCGTCGTCGACGCGGCGGCCGACGCCTTCGATGCGCTGCTGCAGGCCGAGCCGTCGAGCCCGGTGCTGATGGCCTACAGCGGCGCCAGCACCGCGATGAAGGCCCGTACGACTCTCCTGCCCTGGAAGAAGATCGGTTTCGCCGAAGACGGCCTGGCGACGCTCGACAAGTCGCTCGCGCTGCTGACCCCGGCGCACGATGCCGTCGGCCAGCACGGCACGCCGGCCAGCCTGGAGACGCGCTTCGTCGCCGCCAGCACCTTCCTCGCGGTACCTGACTTCATGCACCGCGGCGCGCGCGGCAGCGCGCTGCTGGCCGAGGTGCTGGCCAGCCCGCTGTTCGCGCAGGCGCCGCTGCCGTTCCAGGCCGCGGTGTGGATGCGGGCCGGCACGCAGGCCGCGAAGGAGAACCGCGTGGCCGATGCGCGCCGCTTCTTCGAGCAGGTCGTGCAGCGCGGCGCGCCGCAGGCCGAGCAGGCGCGCGCGGCGCTGCAGGGCCTGCCGTCGTGACCGCGGCTGCCGTCGAGTTGCGCGGCGTGCGCAAGACTTATCGGCTGGGCCCGCACGTGATCCCGGCGCTGCAGGGCGTGGACCTGTCCGTCGCGCGCGGCGAGCTGCTCGCGCTGACCGGCCCGTCGGGCAGCGGCAAGAGCACGATCCTGAACCTGTGCGGCCTGATCGACACCGCCGATGCCGGCGAGATCGCGATCGATGGCCGGCTGGTCGCCGGCCTCGACGAGACGCAGCGCACGCTGCTGCGCCGCGATGCGCTCGGCTTCGTGTTCCAGGGCTTCAACCTGGTGCCGGTGATGACGGTCGCCGAGAACGTCGACTACCCGCTGTTCCTCGCCGGCGTGCCGTCGGCCGAACGGCGCGCGCGGGTCGCCGCGCAGCTGCGGGCCGTCGGCCTGCAGGACCATGCCGGTCATCGGCCCGATGCGCTGTCGGGCGGCCAGCGGCAGCGTGTCGCGATCGCGCGGGCGCTGGTCAAGCGCCCGAAGCTCGTGATCGCCGACGAGCCGACCGCGAGCCTCGACTCCGCCACCGCCGACCAGGTGCTGGCGCTGATGCGCGAACGCGGCCATGCCGAAGGCGCCGCTTTCGTGATCGCGACGCACGACGCGCGCCTCACGCAGCGCTGCGACCGCACGCTGGCGCTGCGCGACGGGAGGATCGAATGAAGTGGTTGTACTTCGCGTGGCTCAACACGCTGCGCAACCGGCGCCGCTCGCTGGTCACCGTGGGCATCGCGGCGCTCGGCACCGCGGCCATCCTGCTGGCCGGCGGCTTCGCGCTGTCGACGTACCACGCGCTGGCGCAGGCCGCGGCGCGCAGCACCGGGCACCTGGTGCTCGGCCAGCCGGCGCAGTTCACGACCGATGAGGACACGCCGCTGCAGCACGGCCTCGACGATGTCGCCGCCTTGCGCGCCCGGCTGCTCGCCGACCGCGCGGTGCGCCAGGTGCTGCCGCGCGTGGAGTTCAGCGGCCTGGTCAGCAACGGCGACAAGTCGACCGTGATGATGGCCCACGGCGTCGACCCCGACGGCGAGTTCTCGGTGAAGGGCCCGTTCCTCACGATGACGGCCGGCGACGTGCTGGCCGGCACCGACCGCGCCGAGGTGATGCTCGGCGACGGCCTTGCGCGCAGCCTGAAGGCCCGGCCCGGCAGCAGCCTGACGCTGCTCGCGAGCACCACCGACGGCGCGCTGAACGCGCTGGACGTGCGCGTGAAGGGCGTGTTCTCGACCGGCGTGCCGGAGATCGACAAGCGCCTCGTCTACACCGACCTCGCGACCGCGCAGAAGCTGCTGAACACCACACGGGTATCGACGCTCGGCGTGTTCCTCGACCGCATGGACTCGACCGGGCCGGCGCGCGAGCGCATGGCCGCCCTGTTCCCGTCGCTCACGGTGCAGACCTGGCTCGACCAGGCCTTCTTCTACCGCTCGGTGCGCGATCTCTACAACCGCATCTTCGGCGCGCTCGGGCTGATCATCGGCGTGATCGTGGTGTTCGTCGTCGCGAACGCGATGGCGATGGCCATCATCGAGCGCACGCGCGAGATCGGCACGCTGCGCGCGCTCGGCACGCTGCCGTCGCAACTGCTGCGCACGCTGGCGCTGGAGGGCATGCTGCTCGGCGGTGCCGGCGCGCTGCTCGGCGCCGCGCTGGCCGGCGCGATCTCGCTGCTGCTGTACGTGGTGCCGGTGCAGATGCCGCCGCCGCCCGGCCGCTCCAGCGGCTACCCGCTGACGATCGAGGTCGATCCGCTGATGTTCGCCGCCACCGTGCTCGCGATGCTGCTGCTCGCGATGGCTGCGGCCGCGCTGGTCGCCCGCAGGACCGTCCACACGCCGGTGGTGGATGCGCTGGCCCACACCTGAAGGGACTCAACATGAAACGCCTCCTCGCGATCGTGCTCGGGCTGCTGGCCACGTTGGCCCAGGCCCAGGACATCGTCCCGCTGCTGAAGGCCGCCGACCGCTTCCGCATGGGCAGCGACAACCTGCAGGTCGACACGCTGATCAGCGTCTTCAACACCGATGGCTCGCCCGACAAGGAGCGGCGTTACACCGTCTTCGCGCAGGCCGGCCACCGCTCGCTGGTGCTGATGCGCAGCCCGGCCGAGAAGGGCCAGAAGGTGCTGATGCTCGGCGACGACTTCTGGCTGCTGATGCCCGGCAGCCAGCGCCCGCTGCGCATCACGCCGATGCAGAAGCTGCTGGGCGATGCGTCGACCGGCGACATCGCGACGCTCAGCTGGGCCGACGACTACGGCGGCCGCGTCATCGGCGAGGAGCGCTGCGGCGAGGTGGCCTGCCTGCACCTGAGCCTGGCGGCCAACCGCAAGGGCGTCACCTACCAGCGCATCGAACTGTGGCTGGGCACGAAGCTGCACGAGCCGCTGAAGGCCGAGCTGTACGTGCAGTCGGACAAGCTCGCGAAGCAGGCGGGCTTCGTGCTCGACGCGCCGGCCGCGCCGACGCGGGTGACCGAGATGGTGCTGCGCGACCAGCTGAGCAACCACAAGGAGACGCGGGTGCGCTACGTGTCGCGCGCGCCGCGCGACGTGCCGGAGGCCTGGCTGAACCCGATGTTCCTCGCGCGCAACCCGACGTTGGACTGAAATGCGGCGCTTCGTGGGGATCGCGGCGCTGTGGGCGCTCGCGGGCGGCGCCGTGGCCGCCGACGAGTTCAGCGGCCAGCTGCGCGCGCACCGCGAGCAGGTGGAGGGCATCGCACCGCCCGGCACCGACACGCTCGAGACCGAACTGCGCGGCCACTGGAAGGCGCTCAGCGGCAACGTCGTCTTCACGCAGCAGCGGCCCGACGGCGGGGCATGGCACGGCGATGCCGCCGTCAACGAGCTGTATGCGTCGGGCGACGCGCTGGGCTGGCAGTGGAGCGGCGGCCGCAAGATCGTCGCGTGGGACGTCGGCTACGGCTTCCGGCCGAACGACGTGGTGCAGCAGGAGCAGCGCCGCACGCTGCTCGCGACCACGCCGCGGGGCCGCGGCGTGGTGCAGGCCGAGCACTTCGATGCCGACACCGCGTGGACGCTGGTCTGGGTCAACCCGCGCAGCGATGCGCGCGCGGGTGGCGATGAAGAGGCGTTCGCCGCGCGCGTGTACCGGCGCGTCGGGTCGGCCGACTGGCACGGCTTTGCACGCGTCGGCGCGCGCTCGCGCGGCAGCATGGGCGCCGCCACGTCGTGGGTCGCGACCGACAGCCTCGAGCTGCACGCCTCGCTGCGGCGTGCGCAGCAGGCACCGCCGGCACCGGACATCACGCAAGCATTGGCCGGCGCCACCTGGACCGGCGAGAGCAAGCTCAGCCTGACGGCCGAGGTGTGGTCCGACGGTCTCGCCGCGGCACCTCAACCCCGCAGAAATGTGTATCTGCGTGCAGCTTGGGAGCACGAAGGCTGGCAACCTGTGGTCGACTTGCTGCTGGTGCCGGCCGACCGCGGCCGGATCACCACCGCGGCGCTCGGCTGGCAGGGCGACCGCTGGCGTTTCGATGCCGGCCTGCGCTGGTTCGGCGGGCCGCCGACCGCTGCCATCGCGCGGCTGCCGACGCGGCGGATCGCCTTTGTTGCAGGCACCTGGCCGTTTTGAAGGGCGCCCCGCTCCGGGATCTCCGCGCTTCACACCGCTCGTTACTGGTATTACTATGGTATTGCCTGGTAGCGTATTGGTTCCATGCGCCAATCGGGCATCGCCGTCCCGCCGCGCAGGTGGGGTTCATCGACTTGCCGAGGGAGATCCCACCATGTTCAACGCCCCGCACAAGCTGCGCCTGCTGGCCGCGCTGGCGACGTCCGTCGCCAGCGCGTCGGCCTATGCCGCCTACCCCGCCTGGAAGGCCGACACCTTCTACGCCGCCGGCACTGTCGTGTCGTACAACGGGCACGACTACCGTGCGCTGGTCAGCCAGACCGACTACGCCAGCACCGGCTGGAACCCGACCACGGCGAGCCTGTGGACCGACCTCGGCGTGAGCAGCGGTACGCCGCCGCCCGCGCCCGCACCGTCTCCGGCGCCTTCGCCGGCCCCGGCACCCGCACCGGCTCCCGCGCCGTCCCCGAGCCCCGCGCCGGCACCGGCCGGTTGCAGCCCGGTGTGGCTCGCCGCCACGGCGTACAGCGGCGGCGCGCTGGTCAGCGTGAACGGCACCAACTACAAGGCCAACTGGTGGACSCAGGGCCAGAACCCGTCGTCCAACAACGGCCCGGYCGGCAGCGGCCAGCCGTGGACGGCSACGACCAACTGCAACGCGCCGGCCCCTGCGCCCGCTCCGGCACCTGCGCCGGCACCGGCCCCCGCCCCTGCGCCGGCCCCTGCTCCCGCGCCGGCC
>NZ_JBFUFQ010000106.1:0-19522 GCF_056403355.1 Rhizobacter sp. P2_H3
GGGTGAGGGAGAGGAGTGTCTTCATGGGATGGATACCGTGGGTTGAAAAAGGATGCGGGCTCATGCCTTCGCGACGTCGATCACCGCCTGCGCGAACGCACGCGGCGCTTCCTGCGGCAGGTTGTGGCCGATGCCGCCGGAGACGTTGCGGTGCTCGTACGGGCCGGTGAACTTCCCGGCATACGCCGACGGTTCCGGGTGCGGCGCGCCGTTGGCATCGCCTTCCAGCGTGATGGCCGGCACCGTGATGCGCGGCGCGGTGGCCAGCTTCGCCTCGATCTCGTCGTACTTCGATTCGCCGGCTGCGAGGCCGAGCCGCCAGCGGTAGTTGTGGACCGCGATCGCGACGTGGTCGGGGTTGTCCAGCGCCTTGGCGGAGCGGTCGAAGGTCGCATCGTCGAAACGCCACTGCGGCGACGCCGTCTGCCAGATCAGCTTCGCGAACGCATGGCGGTTCGCGTCGTAGCCGCGGCGGCCGCGTTCGGTCGTCAGGTAGAACTGGTACCACCACTGCAGCTCGGCCGCCGGCGGCAGCGGCTGCTGGCCGGCCTGCACGTTGGTCACCAGGTAGCCGCTGACCGACACCAGCGCCTTCGTGCGCTGCGGCCACAGCACCGCGACGATGCAGGCGGTGCGCGCGCCCCAGTCGCAGCCGGCCATCACGGCCCGGTCGATCTTCAGCGCGTCCATCAGCGCGATCACGTCCTGCGCGATGGCGCCCTGCTGGCCGTTGCGCGGCGTGTCGGCCGACAGGAAGCGCGTCGTGCCGTAGCCGCGCAGGAACGGGACGATCACGCGGTAGCCCGCCGAGGCCAGCAGCGGCGCCACGTCGACATAGGTGTGGATGTCGTAGGGCCAGCCGTGGAACAGCATCACCACCGGCCCGTCGGCCGGACCGGCTTCGGCGTAGCCGACGCTCAGCACGCCGGCGTCGACCTGCTTCAGCGCGCCGAACGAGGTGTTGGTGCCGGGCTTGATGTCGGGCAGCGTGGCGCGCGACGACTGCGCCGCAGCGGGCGTGACCAGGCCCAGCTGCAGCGCGCTGAAGCCCAGGGCTGCTGCACCGAACAGGTGGCGGCGTTGGAGATCGATCTTCTCGGACATGGCGAACCTCTCGTGTTGGGATGCGTCATTGAGCCGGTCCGACGTATCCGGGGTGTGTCGTGAACGCGGCCGTTTTGTCCCGTGCTGTGTACGCAATCCGATCGGACAAAGAGTGATACAGAGCGATTCCCTACACTCGCGGACATGGCACGCAAGGACCACGCTTCCGAGACCCCCGCGACGCAGCTGCTGCGCAAGAACGGCATCGCGTTCACCGAACACCTCTACGACTACGTCGAGCATGGCGGCACCACCGAATCGGCGCGCCAGCTCGGCGTCGACGAGCACCACGTCGTCAAGACGCTGGTGATGGAGGACGAGACCGCCGCGCCGCTGATCGTGCTGATGCACGGCGATCGCCAGGTCAGCACGAAGAACCTCGCGCGACAGATCGGCGCGAAGAAGGTCGCGCCGTGCAAGCCCGAGGTGGCGCAGCGCCACAGCGGCTTCCTGGTCGGCGGCACCTCGCCGTTCGGCACCCGCAAGGCGATGCCGGTGTACGTGGAGGCCGGCATCCTCGAGCTGCCCGGCATCTACATCAACGGCGGGCGGCGCGGCTACCTGGTCGGCATCTCGCCCGGCGTGCTGACGAGCCTGCTCGGGGCCAGGCCGGTGCAGTGCGCCGGTGCAGAATAGGCGCCCAGCCGAAACTGCCAGCCGGACGCCCCGCGCCCGCGGCCAAGACCCCATGGAGACTCTCTACACCGTTGCCGCCGTGATCGCGGCCTACCTGATCGGCTCGCTGTCGTTCGCCGTGATCGTCAGCCGGGCCATGGGCCTGAACGATCCACGCAGCTACGGCTCGGGCAACCCGGGCGCGACCAACGTGCTGCGCTCGGGCAACAAGACCGCGGCCATCCTGACGCTACTGCTCGATGCGCTGAAGGGCTACGTGCCGGTGCTGCTGGTGGTGCTGTTCGGTGCGCGTTTCGGGCTGCGCGAGGGCACCGTGGCGCTGGTCGGGCTGGCGGCCTTCGTCGGCCACCTGTGGCCGGTGTTCTTCCGCTTCCAGGGCGGCAAGGGCGTCGCCACCGCGGCCGGCGTGCTGCTCGCGTTCAACCCGTGGCTGGGCGCGGCGACGCTGCTCACCTGGATCATCATCGCGGGCTTCTTCCGCTACTCGTCGCTGGCGGCGCTGGTGGCGGCGGTCTTCGCGCCGTTCTACCAATTGCTGATCTGGGACGGCGGCCCGCTCGCCGGCGCGATCGTCGTGATGAGCCTGCTGCTGGTCTGGCGCCACCTGCCCAACATCCAGAAGCTGATCGCCGGCACCGAGAGCAAGCTCGGCAGCAAGAAGGCGGCGGCTGCGGCGGCCAAGGGGCATCCGCCGCAACATCAGCCGCAACATCAGCACCAACACCCGCCGCAACACCCGCACAAGCATTCCCACAAACATTCCGACCACGGAGCCAAGCCATGACCCACGCCGTACGGCGTTTCCACGTCGAGGACCGCTATTCCGACATGGCCATCCACCATGGCACGGTCTACCTCGCCGGCCAGGTGCCCGACGACACCACGCAGGACATCCGTGGCCAGACCCGCCAGGTGCTGGCGATGGTCGACCGGCTGCTCGCCGAAGCGCACACCGACAACGCGCACATCCTGATGGCGCAGATCTTCCTGGCCGACATGGCCGATTTCGCCGGCATGAACGAGGTCTGGGACGACTGGGTCGCCCCCGGCGATGCCCCGCCGCGGGCCACCGTGCAGGCGAAGCTGGCGAACCCGGCCTACCGGATCGAGATCGTCGTCACCGCGGCGCTGAAGGTCTGATACGTCAGCTCCATGCGGCGAAAGCCGGGCCGGCGCAGGGGATTTGCAGACGAGGGGGCTTGTAGATGCGAACGGTTCGCATTTAAACTGCAAGCCATGCACACCTCCACCCACCTGTCCTCCGCCGCGCAGGCCCTGCCCGCGGCGCCCGTCCGTTCTCCCCGCGTGCAGCCGGTCGGCGGCGGCGCGGCAGGTCCGCTGCGCTGCATCACCAGCGACGCGGTCTTCGCCGGGGAAACGCTGGTCATCATCGACCACCACGGCATCGAGTACCGTTTGCGGCAAACGTCGCTCGGCAAGCTGATCCTGACGAAATAGGGTCCGCTCGTACTCAAGTCGGTGCCGGGCCGCGCCGATAGCCTCCTGATCCCGTTGCAGCCGCCCAGGCTGCGCGGGCGATTCAGGAGACAACATGAATTTCGTCAACCGGATGAAGATCGGGACGCGACTGGGCCTGGGTTTCGGCGTCGTGATCCTGTTGCTGGTGATGATCACCGGCGTGTCGGTGTGGCGCATCCGCGCCATCAATGCGGCCACGGCCGAGATCGTCAGCGAGGGCTACGGCCAGATCGCGCTGGCCACCGAGATCGACCGTGCCGTCAACAAACAGGCCAACCACCTGCGCAGCGCGGTGCTGGCCGTCGGTGACGACGCCGAGGTCAAGGGCTACATCACGAAGGTCAGCGAGGCCACGCGCGAGATCTCGCAGCTGCGCGAGAAGCTGGCCGGGAGCGGCGCCACGCCCAAGGGCGACGAACTGCTGAAGGCCTTGCAGGAAAGCGGTGACGCCTACGTCAAGAAGCGCCAGAAGGTGGTCACGCTGCTGCAGGCCAACCTGCCGGATGCGGCGCGCAACTTCCTGCTGAAGGAAGTGCGGCCGCTGCAGGACGCCTACCTGGCCGCTTCGCTCGACATGGTTCGCTTCCAGGAAACGCAGATGCAGGACGCCGCGCGCCAGGCCCAGGCTTCGGGCCGCGCGGGGATCGTCACGACACTGGTGCTGGCCGGTGTGGCTGCGCTGTGCGCGGTCGCCATCAGCCTGGTGATCAGCCGCTCGATCACCGGTGCGCTGCGGCGCGCGGTGCTGGTGGCCGAGACGGTGGCGGCCGGCGACCTGACCTCGCGCATCGAGGTGCGCAGCGGCGACGAGACCGGGCAGCTGCTCGGTGCCTTGCAGGTGATGAACGACAGCCTGGTGCGGGTGGTCGGCGCGGTGCGGGCCGGCTCGGACAGCATCGCGACCGGCTCGAGCCAGATCGCCGGCGGCAACGCCGACCTGTCGCAGCGCACCGAGGAGCAGGCCTCGAACCTGCAGCGCACGGCAGCGTCGATGGAGCAGATCACCGCGACGGTGCGGGCGAATGCCGACACCGCGCGCCAGGCCACGCAGCTCGCGAGCTCGGCCCGCCAGGTGGCGGTGCAGGGCGGCGACGTGGTCGGCAGGGTGGTGACGACGATGGAGGAGATCAGCGCCAGCTCGCGCAAGATCAGCGACATCATCGGCGTGATCGACGGCATCGCGTTCCAGACCAACATCCTCGCGCTGAATGCGGCGGTGGAAGCGGCGCGCGCCGGCGAGCAGGGCCGCGGCTTCGCGGTGGTGGCCAGCGAGGTGCGCAGCCTCGCGCAGCGCAGCGCGCAGGCGGCCAAGGAGATCAAGGCGCTGATCGGCGCGAGCGTCGAGAAGGTGGCAGCCGGCACGCAGCTGGTGGGCGATGCGGGCGTGACGATGAAGGATGTCGTGGCGCAGGTGAAGCGGGTGGCCGAGCTGATCGACGAGATCAGCACCGCGACCGGCGAGCAGACGGCCGGCATCGGCCTGGTCAGCGATTCGGTGATGCAGATCGAGCAGGTGACGCAGCAGAACGCGGCGCTGGTCGAGCAATCGGCTGCTGCGGCGGACAGTCTTCAGCAGCAGGCGGCGCGGCTGGTGGATGCGGTGCGGCAGTTCAAGCTGAAGGACGACGGGTTGCTGGTCGCGCCCACCGCCTGAGTTGTCTCAGTCCACTGGCAGTCCCAGCAGGGCGGGGTCTCCCCTTCCCAAACGGAACAGCACCGGCTCGTCTGTCGTCAGGTCGACCACCGTCGTCGGCTCGCGCGGGCATGCGCCCGCATCGACCACCGCCTGCACCTGGCCCTGGAAACGCTCGCGGATCTCATCCGGGTCGTTCATCGGCTCGGTCTCCCCCGGCGCGATCAGCGTGGTCGACAGCAACGGCTCGCCGAAGATGTCGAGCAGCTGCAGCAGCATCCTGTGGTCCGGTACGCGCAGGCCGATGGTGCGGCGCGACGGGTGCGACACGCGCCGCGGCACTTCCTTCGTCGCCTCGAGGATGAAGGTGAACGGCCCCGGCGTCGCATGCTTCATCAGCCGGTACTGCCGGTTGTCGACGCGGGCGTAGCTCGCCAGCTCCGACAGGTCGCGGCACAGCAGCGTCAGGTGGTGCTTGTCGTCGACGCCGCGGATGCGCCGCAGGTTCTCGGCCGCCGCCTTGTCGTCGAGGTGGCACACCAGCGCATAGCTCGAATCGGTCGGCACCGCGGCGATGCCGCCGTCGTGCAGGATCTGCGCGGCCTGCTTCAGCAGGCGCTGTTGCGGGTTCTCGGGATGGACTTCGAAGAATTGCGGCATGGGCCGCGATGCTAATCCGCGATCGTGTCGGCCGCTACTGTCGATGTCGCGGGGTGCGCCGCGGTCTTGCGCATGTTCAGCCACGCGCTCGCCGCACCGCACACCGCGATCACGCCCATGCCGACCCAGGCCCAGCCGTCCGGCACGTAGCGGAACACCGCCCAGCTCACCGCCGCCGCCACGCCGATCTGCAGGTAGATGAAGGGCATCAGCGTCGCCGTCGGCGCGAGGCCCAGCGCGAGGATCAGGAACAGGTGGCCCACCGTGCCGAGCGCGCCGATCACCAGCAGCAGCACCAGCTGCTGCGGCGGCGCAGCCAACAGCGTGCCGTCGGTGTCGATCGCACTGAAGAGGAACAGCACCGGCGTCAGCACCAGCGCGCCGGTCAGGCCGGTGTAGAAGTGCGTCGTGTACGGGCTCTCCAGCGCCGACAGCTTGCTCGTCAGCACCTGGAAGCTCGCGTAGGTGAGGGCGCCGGCCAGCGGGAACAGCACCGCCCAGCCGAACAGCCCGCTGCCCGGTCGGATCACGATGATCGCGCCGACGAAGGCCGCGCACACCAGCGCCCAGCGCAGCGTCGACACCCGCTCGTGCAGCACCCAGGCCGCCAGCAGCGTCACGACCACCGGCGTCAGCATGTTGATCGCGGTGAATTCGGCCACCGGCATCTGCTGCACGCCGAAGAAGCTCAGCGCACTGGTGGCCAGCAGCAGCGCGCCGCGCGCCAGCTGGAAACGCGGGTGCGCGGTGCGAAAGCCCGCGGTCTTCGAGCGCAGCAACCAGATCCCCATCGACACCGCCTGGAAGGCGTAGCGCGCCCACAGGATCAACAGCACCGGCAGGAAAGCGCCCAGGTACTTGATCGTGGTGTCCATGGTCGCGAAGCACAGCGCCGCCAGGGCGATCAGCGCGATGCCCCGGGCGGGGCGCTGTCTTGTCACGATCGTGGGTTCACGGGAGCTGCACGCGGTCGACGAGCGCTTCCCAGACCGGCGTCAGCTTGCCCGGCAGCGGCGGCAGCGTCCCCAGGTCGACGTGGCTCTCGTCGGGGCTGTGGAAATCGGAACCGCGCGACGCGAGCAGCTCGAACTCGAGCGCCATGTCGGCGTACTTGATGAAGTCGGTGTTCGAGTGGCTGCCGGTGATCACCTCGACCCCGCGCCCGCCATGCACCTTGAATTCGGTGAACAGCGCGTATTCCTCGTTGGCGGTGAACTTGTAGCGCCCCGGGTGCGCGATCACCGCGATGCCGTGCGCCTCGCGGATCCAGCGCACCGCGTCGCCGAGCTTTGCCCAGCGGTGCGGCACGTAGCCCGGCTTGCCCTCGACGAGGAACTTGCGGAAGACCTCGTGCGTGTCCTGGCAGACGCCGCTCTCCACCAGGTGCCGCGCGAAGTGCGTGCGCGAGATCAGCTCCGGGTTGCCGACGTATTTCAACGCGCCCTCGTAGGCGCCGTGGATGCCGACCTCGGCCAGGCCCGCGGCCATCTCGCGGGCGCGCTCCTCGCGGCCGCCGCGCGTCGCGGCGAGGCCGGCGACGAGCTGCGCATCGTCGGCATCGAAGCCGAGCCCGACGATGTGCACCGTGGTGCCGGCGAAGGTCACCGAGATCTCGGTGCCGGTCAGGTAGGGCAGGCCCAGCGCCAGCGCCGCCGCCCGGGCACGCTGCTGGCCGCCGACCTCGTCATGGTCGGTCAGCGCCCAGAGTTCGACGCCGTTGGCCTTCGCGCGCGCCGCGAGTTCCTCGGGTTGCAGCGTGCCGTCCGACACCGCGGAATGGCAGTGCAGGTCGGCGTTGGTCCATACAGCAGGTTGGCTCACGGAGGACATTGTAGGGAGCCTGCTCAGGCTGCATCGCCGCAGGGGTAACCCGCCACCCGTTCGCATGCCGCCAAGGCTTCGACAAGCTCAGCCCGAACGGCCTTTCTCCTCAGGGCGTGACGCGCAGCACGCGCCCGGGGTTGTTGTCGGCCAGCAGGTACAGGAACCCGTCCGGCCCCTGGCGCACGTCGCGGATGCGCTCGTGCAGCTCGGTCAGCAGCCGCTCCTCCTTGACCACCTTGTCGCCGTCGAGCTGCAGCCGCACCAGCATCTGCCTCGCCAGCGCGCCGACGAACAGGCTGCCCTTCCAGCCCGGGTAGCGATCGCTCGTCAGGAAGGCCATGCCGCTCGGTGCGATCGACGGCACCCAGTACGTCAGCGGCTGCTCCATGCCGGCCTTGGCCTTGCCTTCGCCGATCGCGGCGCAGCTGCCGTACTCGCAGCCGTAGGTGATCACCGGCCAGCCGTAGTTCCTGCCCGCCGCATCGAGGTTGACCTCGTCGCCGCCCTGCGGGCCGTGCTCGTGGGTCCACAGCGCGCCGGTCCACGGGTTCAGCGCGGCGCCCTGCAGGTTGCGGTGGCCGATGCTCCACAGCTCCGGCCGCGCGCCCGCCGTCCTGACGAACGGGTTGTCGGCCGGCACGCCGCCATCGGCCTCGATGCGCACCACCTTGCCGAGGTGGTTGCCGAGGTTCTGTGCGTCGTCGCGCATCAGGTAGCGGTCGCCGAGCGTGACGAACAGGCGGCCGTCGCGGCCGAACACCAGCCGCGAGCCGAAGTGCGCGGTGCTCTTCACCTTCGGCAGCTGCCGGAAGATCACGCTGACGCCGGTCAGCTTGTCGCCTTGCAGCCGGCCGCGCGCGACCGCCGTGCCGTTCTTGTCTGCCTCGCTGCGGCTGCCGGCCTCGGCATAGCTCCAGTAGACGAGGCCGTTGCTCGCGAACTTCGGGTCGAGCGCGACGTCGAGCAGCCCGCCCTGGCTGCGCGCGTCGACCTCCGGCACGCCCTGCAGCGGCGCGCCGAGCCGGCCATCGGCCGCGACGATGCGCAGGCGGCCCGGGCGCTCGGTGACCAGCATGCGGCCATCGGGCAGGAAGGCCAGGCCCCACGGGTTCTGCAGCCCGGTCGCGACCGTCACCACGTCGACCGCCTGCGCGGCAGCACCCGCTACGCACATCGCGGCCACCAGCGCCGCCCGCATCATCGCTTTCATCCGGCTCCTTCCACGACCATCTGCACCCGCTGCTGGCCGTTGTATTCGTCGACGCGCAACTGGTAGGCGAGCCGCACCCGCGTGCCCACCGGCGCGGTGTGGCCGAACCAGATCGCATCGCGCAGCGCACCCGCATGCCGCACCGACAGCTTCAGGTGCTTCTCGGCCACCAGGCGCTGCGACACCACCTCGACCTCGTCGCAGAACAGCGGCGGCTCGAAGGCCTGGCCCCACACCTGCGCATCGAGCGAGCGCACCGTCTCGGCATTGAAATACTCGGCCGCCAGCGGCCCGTCGGTCAGCAGCGTGCGCGACAGCGTCGCCGCGTCCAGCCACTCGCGGGCCACCTGCTGCAGCGCGCCGTCGAAGGTGTCGAAATCCTCCTCGGCCAAGGTGCAGCCTGCCGCCATCGCGTGCCCGCCGAAGCGCTTCAGCACGCCCGGGTGGCGCTTGGTGACGAGGTCCAGCGCATCGCGCAGGTGGAAGCCCGGGATCGAGCGGCCCGAGCCCTTCAGCAAGCCGTCCTGGCCGAGCGCGAACACGAAGGTCGGCCGGTGCAGCCGGTCCTTCAGCCGCCCGGCGACGATGCCGACCACGCCTTCGTGGAACTCGGGGTCGTAGAGCGCCAGCGCCGGCGGCGCATCGCCCTCGGGCATCAGCGTCTCGAGCATGGCCTCGGCCTGCTCGCGCATGCCGGCCTCGACCTCGCGGCGCTCGCGGTTGATGGTGTCCAGCGTCTGCGCGAGCTGCGCGGCGCGCGCCGGGTCGTCGGTCAGCAGGCACTCGATGCCGAGCGACATGTCCGACAGCCGGCCGGCCGCGTTGATGCGCGGCCCGAGCGCGAAGCCGAAATCGAAGCCGGTGGCGCGCGACGCATCGCGCCCGGCCGCGCTGAACAGCGCGGCGATGCCGGCGTGCATCTTGCCGGCGCGGATGCGCCGCAGGCCCTGCGCGACCAGCCGGCGGTTGTTCGCATCGAGCCGCACCACGTCGGCCACCGTGCCGAGCGCGACCAGGTCGAGCAGCGCGTCGAGACGCGGCTGCTGCTCGGCGCTGAAGGCACCGCGTGCGCGCAATTCGGTGCGCAGCGCGAGCAGCACGTAGAACATCACGCCGACACCAGCCAGGTTCTTGCTCGGGAAGGCGCAGCCGGGCTGGTTCGGGTTGACGATCACGCTGGCGTCCGGCAGCACGACCTGCTCGCCTTCCTTGGCGGGCAGGTGGTGGTCGGTGACCAGCACGTCGAGGCCCATCGCCCGGGCGTGCGCGACGCCGGCGATGCTCGCGATGCCGTTGTCGACGGTGAGCAGCAGGTCGGGCTTCGGACCGGGCTTCTGTTCGAGGGCCAGGTCGACGATGGTCGGCGTCAGCCCGTAGCCGTGCACCGCGCGGTCGGGCACGATGTGCCGCAGCGTGCCGGGCTCCGCGCCCAGCAGCGCGAGCCCGCGCAACGCGACCGCGCAGGCGGTGGCGCCGTCGCAGTCGTAGTCGGCGACCACGCAGATGCGCTTGCGCGCCGCGATCGCGTCGGCCAGCAGCACCGCGGCCGCCTGCGCGCCGTGCAGCTCGGCCGGCGGGATCAGGCGCGCCAGCCCGTCGTCGAGTTCGTCGTTGCTGCGCACGCCGCGTGCAGCGAACAGCTGCGCCAGCAGCGGGTGCACGCCGGCCTGCTCCAGCGCCCACACGCTGCGCGGCGGGGCATCGCGGCGGGCGATCCGCACATCGGCCATCACAGCGCCTCCAGCAGCGCCGTCGGCGATGCGCCGCCGAAACGCCGCGCCAGCCGCGTGAGCCAGCCTTGCGAGCCGGCCTGCAGCCGCTGCGCAAAGCGCTCGCCGCACAGTGTGAGCGACACCGCCTCGCCGGCATCGTGCCGCGCCAGCAACTCGCGCACCGGGCCGGCGTCGAGCGCGCGCCAGGCCTCGGTCCAGTCGGCCCAGTTCTCGCCCAGCAACGGAGCGCGCAGCCGGTGGTCGATGAGCAGCCCGGCGGTCGAGCCCGCCGGCTGCCGGCGTCCGCAGCCGCTCAGCCAGAACGAGTTGACCGGCATCATGCTCATCTCGGCGCGATGGTCGTTCTCGGGCTGCTGGTACAGCATCATCTGCACCTCGTTCTGCAGCCGGCGGATCGCCTTCGCCTGCGGGTGCTCGGGCATCCACAGGTCGAGGTTGCGGCCGATCACGCGGTCGAGCGATGCGGTCGGCAGGCCTTCCAGCGAATCGTGCGATGCATACCAGCGCAGCGGCGCGCCCCAGGCCAGCTGCCAGCCCTCGCTTTCGAACAGCGGGCGCACCGCCTCGAACAAGGCATGTGATTCCTTGGCACTCAGCCGCAGTTGCTCCGGGTAGCCGACGCTGACGTGCTCGGCGCCCACGTGCCAGTGCACCGGCGTCAGCAGGCCCCAGGGGGCCTCGCCGACCGGCACGCCGTCGGCCGCGGCCGCGTGGGCGGCCCAGGGCAGGCAGCCGTCGGCACCGCGCCAGCCGAGCGCCTGTGCGTGCGCCAGTTCGGCCGGGGTGTTCAACGCGTATTCGTCGGTGCCCAGCCGGTCGGCGGGCACCATGCGCGGCAGCAGGCGCTGCAGGTGGGGAAGGACGAGGCCGCGCTGTGCCGGCAGGCCAGCTTCGGAGAGCGTGCTGGCGTTGGGAATCAACAAGTGCATCGGGCGATTATCGGACGGCGCACGTCACCGGCCCGTCATGCCCTTGCCACCACGGCGTCATGGCCGGCTGCGAAGCTGGGTGTCCATGCAACGAGACGCCTTCTTTCGTGCCTGGACCGTTCCGCAGGAGCCCGCTCCCGGGGCGGAGGACGAGCCGACCTCGCACCGGCTGCGCTACCGCAGCGTGTGGATCTCGGACCTGCACCTGGGCACGCCCGGCTGCCGCGCCGATGCGCTGCTCGATTTCCTGCGCCATGTCGAGAGCGACACGCTGTTCCTGGTCGGCGACATCGTCGACGGCTGGCAGCTGCGGCGCAGCTGGTACTGGCCGCAGGCGCACAACGACGTGGTGCAGAAGCTGCTGCGCAAGGCGCGCAAGGGCACGCGCGTCGTCTTCATCCCCGGCAACCACGACGAGTTCGCGCGCCGCTATGTCGGCCATGAGTTCGGCGGCATCGAGGTGGCCGAGGAGTGGGTGCACGAGACCGCCGACGGCCGCAAGCTGTGGATCCTGCACGGCGACCTGTTCGACGGCGTGATCCAGTGCGCCAAGTGGCTGGCCCACGTCGGCGATACGCTGTACGAGTTCACGCTCAAATTGAACCGCCACCTCAACTCGCTGCGCGCACGCATGGGTCTGCCGTACTGGAGCCTCTCGAAATACCTGAAGCTGAAGGTCAAGCGCGCCGTCAGCTTCATCGGCGATTTCGAGAACGCGGTCGCCCGCGAGGCGCGCCGCCGCGGCGTGCAGGGTGTCGTCTGCGGGCACATCCACCATGCCGAACTGCGCGACATCGACGGCATCACCTATGCCAACGACGGCGACTGGGTCGAGAGCCTGACCGCGCTGGTCGAGCATGCCGACGGGCGGCTCGAGATCATCGACTGGGCCCAGCAGCTGCGCGACCGCGAGCCGCAGGCGGCGCCCAAAGTGGCACAAGCGGCGCCCACCGTGGCGGAGGCCGCATGAGGATCCTGCTGGTCACCGACGCCTGGAAGCCGCAGGTCAACGGCGTCGTCACGACGCTGGTGGAGCTGCAGCAGGGCCTGACTGCGCTCGGTCACGAGGTGCTGCTGATCGAGCCCTCGGGCTTTCGCCGCTTCGCCTGCCCGGGCTACCGCGAGATCGAGCTCGCGTGGCGGCCGGGACGCGAGGTGGCGCGCCGCATCGACGCCGCGCTGCATGGTGGCGAGGGTGGGGGCGGTGTCGACGCGATCCACATCGCCACCGAAGGGCCGCTGGGCGGCGCGGCGCGCAAGCATTGCATCCGGCGCGGCCTCGCCTTCACGACCGCGTTCCACACCCGCTTCCCCGAGATCCTGGCACGGGCGCTGCACCTGCCCGAGCGCTGGGGCTATGCCTGGTTCCGCCGCTTCCACGCGAAATCCAGCGGCATCATGGTGCCGACGGCCGGCATGTTCGACATCCTGCAGGGCTACGGCTTCAAGCCGCTGCGGCGCTGGTCGCATGGCGTCGACCTGGGCCTGTTCGAGCCGGTGCCGCAGGCCGATTTCGGCCTGCCACGGCCGGTCTTCCTGCACGTGGGCCGGCTCAGCTACGAGAAGAACCTGGAGGCCTTCCTCGACCTCGACCTGCCGGGCTCGAAGGTGGTCTACGGCGTCGGCCCGCTGCAGGAGCGGCTGCAGCGCGAGTACCCGCAGGTGCACTGGCGCGGCGTCGTCACGCGCCCGGAGCTGGCGCGCATCTACAGCGCGGCCGACGTGTTCGTGTTCCCCGGCCGCTCGGAGACCTTCGGCCTCGTGATGCTGGAGGCGCTGGCCTGCGGCACCCCGGTCGCCGCCTACCCGGTGGCCGGTCCGCTGGACGTGGTGGCGCCGCAGGGCGACGGGCGCGATGGCGGCGTGTTGCACGACGATCTGCGCGCCGCGGCACTGAAGGCGCTGGAGATCCCGCGCGATCGCGCCCGCGAGCGCGCGCTGCAGTTCGGCTGGGAGCCGGTGTGCCGCGAGTTCCTCGATCACCTGGTGCCGGCGCGGCCCAGCACTGACATGGGTGTCACGAAACCGACGCAAAACCTTCATAAACTCGTCGGATGACCGCGCCGACCGTTGCTTCGCCGGCACCGCTGATGCCAGCGCTGCTGAACCGTGAAAGCGCCATCCTCGAGTTCAACCGACGCGTGCTGGCCCAGGCCCGGCGCGACGATGTGCCGTTGCTCGAGCGATTGCGCTACATCTGCATCGTGTCGTCCAACATGGACGAGTTCTTCGAGGTGCGCTTCGCCGACTACATCGAGGCGGTGCGCCAGCCCGGCGCCGGCGTCTCGCCGCGCGACCTGGCGACGGTGGCCGCCGAGGCCCACCTGCTGATCGACGACCAGTACCGCTGCTTCAACGACGAGGTGATGCCGGCGCTCAAGCAGCAGGGCATCCAGATCCTGAACCACAGCGACCGCAACGAGGCGCAGCGGCGCTGGGTCGACACCTTCTTCCAGCGCCAGGTGCGGCCGCTGCTGGTGCCGGTGGGGCTCGATCCATCGCACCCGTTCCCGCAGGTCGCCAACAAGTCGCTGAACTTCATCGTGCGGCTGGGCGGCAAGGATGCGTTCGGGCGCGAGAACACGATCGCGATCGTCAAGGTGCCGCGCGTGCTGCCGCGCGTGATCCGGCTGCCCGACGAGATCGCCGGCACCGGCCAGGCCTTCGTGCTGCTGACGAGCGTGATCCGCGCGCACCTGGCCGAGCTGTTCCCCGGCCGCGAGGTCGAGGCGTTCTCGCAGTTCCGGCTGACCCGCGATTCCGACCTCGCGGTCGACGAGGACGATGTCGCGAACCTGCGCCAGGCGCTGCGCTCGGGGTTGACGACGCGCCACTTCGGCCAGGCGGTGCGGCTGGAGGTGGTGAACACCTGTCCGCCGGAGCTGTCGGAATTCCTGCTGATGCAGTTCGCGTTGCCGCAGGCGGCGCTGTATCACGTGAACGGGCCGGTGAACCTGGTGCGGCTGAACGCGCTGATCGACGCCGCCGACGCGCCGGCGCTGCGCTTCCCGCCGCACGATGCGCCGTGGCCGACGGGGCTGTCGCGCGACGAATCGATCCTCGAGCGGCTGCGCCGCGGCGACGTGCTGATGCACCACCCGTTCGAATCGTTCGAGCCGGTGGTGCAGTTCCTGCGCGAGGCGGTCGAGGATCCCGACGTGCTCGCGATCAAGCAGACGATCTACCGCACCGGCAGCGAATCGCCGCTGATGGACCTGCTGATCGACGCGGCGCGGCGCGGCAAGGAAGTGATGGCCGTCGTCGAGCTGAAGGCGCGCTTCGACGAAGAGGCGAACATCAACTGGGCGGAGCGGCTGGAGGCCGTGGGTGCGCAGGTGGTGTACGGCATCGTCGGCCTGAAGACGCATGCCAAGCTGCTGCTGGTGACGCGCCGCGAGGACGGCCGGCTGCGCCGCTACGGCCACCTGTCGACCGGCAACTACAACCCGAAGACCGCGCGGCTGTACACCGATGTCGGCTGCCTGACGGCCGACGCGGAGATGACGGCCGACATCGACGCGGTGTTCCAGCAGCTCGCGAGCCTGGGCAAGATGCGCCCGCTGCGCCAGCTGCTGCAGGCGCCGTTCACGCTGCACAAGCAGATGCTCGCGCACATCCACCAGGTGGCCGATGCGGCACGCCAGGGGCGGCCGGCGCGCATCGTCGTGAAGATCAATGCGCTGACCGACGTGCCGCTGATCGAGGCGCTGGTGGCGGCCGGCCAGGCCGGTGCCGACATCGACCTGATCGTGCGCGGCGCCTGCATGCTGCCACCGGGCATCGCGGGCCGGACCGACCGCATCCGCGTGCGCTCGGTGGTGGGCCGGCTGCTGGAGCATTCGCGCGTGCTGTATTTTCGCTGGGGCGCAAGCGAGGCGGACGAGGCCTTGTTCATGTCGAGTGCCGACTGGATGGGGCGCAACATGTTCCGCCGCATCGAGGTGGCTTGGCCGGTGCGCGATGCGGCGATGCGCCAGCGCGTCATCGACGAATGCCTGGTGCCCTACCTGCACGACGGCAAGGACGCCTGGAGCCTGCAGTCGGACGGCAGCTACCGGCGGATCGGCACCGACGGCCCGAGCGCACAGCAGGCGCTGATGACACTGAGGGTGACGAAGCAAGCGGGGTGACAGCCATGGACCTGATCCTGTGGCGCCATGCAGAGGCGCATGTGCTGCGCGACGGCCAGGACGACCTGGAGCGCACGTTGACACCGAAGGGCGAGCGCCAGGCGCAGCGCATGGCCGAATGGCTGAACCACCGGCTGGCGCATTCGACGCGCATCCTGGTGAGCCCGGCGGTGCGCACGCAGCAGACCGCGAAGGCGCTCGACAAGTCGTTCAAGACGCTGGCGGCACTGGCGCCCGATGCGGCGCCCGATGCCGTGTTGAAGGCCGTGCGCTGGCCCGACGCAAGCGAGCCGATGCTGGTGATCGGTCACCAGCCGACGCTCGGCCAGGTGGCGGCGCTGCTGCTGAGCGGCCAGCCGCAGGACTGGTCGGTCAAGAAGGGCGCGGTGTGGTGGCTGCGCCGGCGCGATCGCGAGGGTGTCGTCGACACCGTGCTGCAGGCGGTGCAGGCGCCGGATTGCCTGTAGGGCCTGCGATCAGGCTTGCACGTGGATGAGTGCGTCCATCAGCCTTTGCAGCGAAGGACTCGTGGCCGTCGCAGGCGCACCACCGAGGACGTACTTCGCCTGCTGGCTCGTCGACAGCCGGGTCGGGCTGCCATGATCTCGACCGACCGCGCCTTGACTGACCGCGCCTTGACCGACCGTGTGCGTGCCGAGCCGGCCGACGGCCACATCGGCGTTCGCAGCATTCAGCCGATGGTGTGATGCGAGACGAGAGATTCCAGTGGGTCCCATGTTGTGCTCCTTCGACTTCGGTTGAAGAGATGCCGTTGACCGGCCTCACGGCATCAGCTGCAACTCCAGCTCCCGTGGGTCCATCGGCGGAAATTCGCTGACCTCGATCACTTCGGCGTTCTCGACATCCGGGCCGGATTCGATCAGCTGGCCGAGCATCGACAGGTTGTCGAGGAAGCGCTGGAGCCAGTTCGCGAACTTCACATCGTCGAGCTGATCGACCGGTGCGCTCGCCAGCTGCAGCACGCTGCCGGTCGACTCATGCCAGCGCAGTGCCGATGTGAAGCCGTCGTCATCGGTGCGGTCGGTGCTGGCCTGCCAGCGGTCTTCATCGAAGACGTGCTCCGGACCGAACGGCATCGAGCCGGCCTCGGCGAACAAATGGATGCGGGACTCGACGGGTTCGTGCAGCAGGCTCACGACGAACTTGCCGTCGACCACCAGTTGCAGGTGGCCTTCGCCGTCGAACTCGAACTGCGCTCCGCCGACCTGGCGCGAGAAGCCGTCCATCAAGTTCTTCAGGGTGTTGCTCATGGATCGAAAAGCCCGGAGGGGCCAAGAGATTCCGTGCGAACTGAGTGACCGCGACCTGCGCCTGGTTCCATCGATTGAAAGGACATTCGTACCCGGGGGAAGCACCACCGCGCGGTTGGCATTTGTTGACCTTTTGGGTGAACGACCTGTGCGGCAATGCCTTACGTCACGTGACAACCTGAGCCGATAGTCCACGGGTGCAGTGACGCATCACGCACACAACGACTGATGAGGTGCTCATGCCCTGGTTGGATGCCGAAAAGATTGCCGCCGCTGTTCTCGCTGCCACGCTGGGCGGCTTCGCTGCAGGACAGGCGTGGGCGCAGGTCGACGAGCCGATCCGGCCGATCCCGCTCGACGTGCGGCTCGATGCGCGCAAGGTCGCGCTCGGCGACCGGCTGTTCCACGACAAGCGCCTGTCCGGCGACGACACCATCGCCTGTGCCAGCTGCCATTCGCTCGATCGCGGCGGTGTCGATGGCCGCGTCAGCGCGATCGGAATCGGCGGTGCGGTCGGTCCGATCAACGTGCCCACGGTGCTGAACAGCGGCTACAACTTCCGCCAGTTCTGGGACGGCCGCGCCGGATCGCTGGAGGAGCAGGCGGCCGGTCCGGTGCACAACCCGAAGGAGATGGGCAGCAACTGGCCGCAGGTCATCGAGAAGCTCGGGCGCGACAAGGCGCTCGTCGCGGCCTTCGAGGAGTCGTACCGCGACGGGCTGCAGCCGCGCAACATCCAGGACGCGATCGCGGTGTTCGAGCGATCGCTGACGACACCGAACGCGCGCTTCGACAAGTACCTGCGCGGCGACAAGACGGCGCTGCGCAGCGACGAGCTGCAGGGCTGGCAGCTGTTCAAGAGCTACGGCTGCGTCGCCTGCCACCAGGGGGTGAACGTCGGCGGCAACATGTTCCAGGTGTTCGGCGTGATGGGCGACTACTTCGCCGGCCGCGGGCAGCCGACCGCCGCCGACATGGGGCGCTACAACGTCACGCACAACGAGGCGGACCGCCACATGTTCAAGGTGCCCAGCCTGCGCAACGTGGCGCTGACGGCGCCGTACTTCCACGACGGCTCGGCCCGCACGCTCGAAGACGCGGTGGACACGATGTTCCGCTACCAGCTCGGGCGGCCGGCCTCGCAGCAGGACAAGGCGTTGATCGTGAAGTTCCTGCACACGCTCACCGGCGAGCTGCGCGGTCGCTCGCTCGAGCCCCGCATCCAACCCTGAACGAGCGCCCTCCCATGATCACGATGAACAAGCGAACCTGGGTGAACCTGCTCGTCGGCGGCGTGCTGGCGGTGGTGCTGGCGCTGCTGGTGAACAAGACCTCGGACGTGAACCACGTCGAGTACGGCGAGATCGGCACCCTGCTGCGCCAGCTCAAGCAGATCGATGCCGAATGGAACGTCGACGTGCTGCGCTCGAAGACGGGGTTGAATGCGAGCTACGACCCGGTGGCGAGCCCGTTGCCGGTGATCGAGTCGCTCGACGACCTGCTGCGCAGCAAGACCGACCGGTTCTGGAGCGGTCGCGGCGACAGTGCCGAGCGCATCCTGCCGCTGCTCGACACCTACCGGCAGCTGATGAGCTCGAAGGTGGAGCTGATCGACCGGTTCAAGTCGCAGCATTCGATCCTGCGCAACTCCACCCRCTACCTGCCGTCGGCGGCCTCCGAAGTGCTGCTCGCCGGGCCGGCGGCCGGCCGCGACGGGCTGGCGGCGGCGGTCGACCGCGTGCTGGTCGACACGCTCGTCTATGTCAACACGCCGGAGCTGGTCCATGTCGAGCGGGTCGACGCCAGCATCGCCCGCCTGCGCGAGCTTGCCAGGTCGCTGCCGGCCGAAGCGGCCCAGCGCGTGGCCGGCTTCTCGGCCCACGCGGAGACCGTGCTGCGCCAGCAGCAGGTGGGGGACAGGATCCTGAAGCAGCTCGCCGTGCTGCCGACCGCCCGTGCACTCGACGAGCTGGCCGACATGCATGCCCTGGAGCACGAGAAGCTGCTGGTATCGCAGCAGACCTGGCGCTGGGTGCTGGTGGCGTACTCGGCGGTGCTGCTGGTCGCGCTGGGCTGGCTCGCGTGGCGGCTGATCGCCAGCTACCGGATGCTCGCCCGCGTGAACCAGGCGCTGACGCGCAGCCATGCCGAGCTGAAGGAGTCGCAGGTCCACCTGGTGCAGTCCGAGAAGATGTCGGCCCTCGGGCAGATGGTGGCGGGCATCGCGCACGAGATCAACACGCCGCTCGCCTACGTCAAGGGCACGTTCGAGGTGCTGCGCGAGCAGGTCGCCCCGGTGGCCCAGCTCGCGGCCAACAGCGTGCAGTTCGCGCAGATGCTGCACCTGCCGAACGAGCAGCGCGACCGTGCCCGGCTGCAGACGCTGGCCCACGAGTTCGACAAGTCCACGAAGGAGGTCGCAGGCAGCCACGTGATGGACGAGATGGGCCAGCTGCTGGCCGACGGCATCCACGGCATCGAGCAGATCTCCGAGATCGTCACCAACCTGAAGAACTTCAGCCGGCTCGACCGCGCGAAGGTCAGCGAGTTCGCGGTGCATGAAGGCCTGGAGAGCACGCTGCTGCTGGCGCGCAACCTGCTGAAGAACACCGTCGAGATCCGCCGCGAGCTGGCCTTCGACCTGCCGAAGATCCAGTGTTCGCCGTCGCAGATCAACCAGGTCTTCCTGAACATCATCACGAACGCGGTGCATGCGATGCCCGCGGATCGCCCGGAACCCGGCGTGATCACGCTGCGCACCGCGCGCGAGGGCGACGACATGGTGCGCATCGAGATCCAGGACAACGGCAGCGGCATCCCGGCGAACGTGCTGCCGAAGATCTTCGACCCGTTCTACACGACCAAGCCGATCGGCAAGGGCACCGGCATGGGCCTGTCGATCTCGTTCAAGAT
>NZ_JBFUFQ010000107.1:0-19226 GCF_056403355.1 Rhizobacter sp. P2_H3
CGCCGGCACGTCGCAGTCGCAGGTCGCGAGCGTCGACCTGACGAAGAACGCCCCGGCTGCGATCAGCAGCGTCATCTACTTCGACTACGACAGCTACGTGGTGAAGGATGAGTTCCGCCCGACGATCGAAGCGCAGGCCAAGAGCCTGTCGGCCAACAAGGCGAAGAAGGTCTCGATCGAAGGCCACACCGACGAGCGCGGCGGCCGCGAGTACAACCTGGCGCTGGGCCAGAAGCGTGCCGAGGCGGTCGTGAAGTCGCTGGAACTGCTGGGCGTGCCGCAGTCGCAGGTCGAGGCCGTCAGCTTCGGCAAGGAGCGTCCGGCAGTGCAGGGCAGCGATGAAGCCGCCTGGGCGAAGAACCGCCGCGCCGAGTTCAACGCCAAGTAAGCCGGAGGCCTGGCATGCAATCGATTCTTCGCGGACGCACCGGCGGCGCCTGGTGGGCGCCGCTGCTGGCGGCTCTGGCCCTGGTGGCGGCGCCGGCCGCGCACGCCGGTCTGTTCGACGACGACGAGGCGCGCAAGGCCATCCTCGAGCTGCGCGGCAAGCTCGAGGAGAGCAACAAGCAGCAGGCGCAGCGCCAGGCCGAGATGAACGCGCAGCTGCTCGAAGAAATCGGCAAGCTCAAGCGCAGCCTGCTCGACCTGAACACGCAGATCGAGCTGATGCGCGGCGATGCCGCCAAGCTGGTCGGCCAGAACGAGCAGCTCACGCGCGACGTGGCCGAGCTGCAGCGCCGCCAGAAGGACATCGCCCAGGGCGTGGACGACCGCATCCGCAAGCTCGAACCGCAGAAGGTCACGATGGACGACAAGGAATTCCTCGTCGATCCGGAGGAGAAGAAGCAGTTCGACGATGCGATGGCGGTGATGCGCAAGGGCGATTTCCCGGGCGCCGCGTCGGCTTTCGTCGCGTTCCGCCAGCGCTACCCGGCCAGCGGCTACAACGACGTGGCGCTGTTCTGGCTCGGCAATGCGCAGTACGGCAAGCGTGAATACCGCGAAGCCACCGCGTCGTTCCGCGAGTTGCTGAAGGTGGCGCCGGCCAGTCCGCGCGCGCCCGAGGCGCTGCTGTCGATCGCGAACTGCCAGCTCGAGCTGAAGGACGCGAAGGGCGCGAAGCGCACGCTCGACGACCTGCTGAAGACCTACCCGAAGTCCGAGGCGGCCGAGGCTGCCAAGGAGCGGCTGGCGTCGATGAAGTGACGGGGCTGCCGTGAACGCCGTCAACGACCTGCCCTTGCCTGATCTGATGGCCCCCGACCTGCTGGCGCCGGACCTGGAGCGCCGCTTCGGCGGCCTGCGCCGGCTGTACGGCGAGGCCGGCTACCAGCGCCTGCGTGCGCTGCGCGTCGCGGTGGTGGGGCTGGGCGGCGTCGGGTCCTGGACGGCGGAGGCGCTCGCGCGCAGCGGCATCGCGTCGCTCGTGCTGATCGACATGGATCACGTGTCCGAGTCGAACATCAACCGGCAGGTGCAGGCGACCGGCGCGACGCTCGGAAAGGCGAAGGGCGAGGCCTTGCGCGAGCGCATCGCCGACATCCACCCGGGCTGCGAGGTGCAGCTGGTCGACGACTTCGTCACCGCGGACAACTGGCCGGCGCTGCTGCCGGGCCCGGTCGACGCGGTGATCGATGCCTGCGACCAGGTGCAGGCCAAGCTCGCGCTGGCGCAGTGGGCGATCGCGACACGCACGCCGCTCGTGATGGCGGGCGCCGCCGGCGGCAAGCGCCGGCCGCAGGCGGTGGAGGTCGACGATCTCGCGAACGTCACGCACGATCCGCTGCTGGCCTCGCTGCGGCAGCGCCTGCGCAAGCAGCATGGCGCCCCGCGCAGCGGCGCGATCGGCGTGCGCTGCGTGTTCTCGCGCGAGGCGGTGGTGATGCCGGCCGCCGAGGGTGACGCCTGTGATATCGACACAACAACCGACGGCAGCCTGAACTGCCACGGCTACGGATCGAGCGTGGTGGTCACCGCAACTTTCGGACTGGTACTGGCGTCGGAAGCGCTCGAAATCGGGCTACAATCGCGGCTCCGCTGAATTGAAGCAGCGCCTGCAAAGATGTTCAAACATCGCACGGGCTTGATTCAAGAATGACCCTGCAAGGCATGCTATAGTCGTGGGCTTGCTGGGTTGTTAGCTCAGTCGGTAGAGCAGCGGACTTTTAATCCGTTGGTCGCAGGTTCAAGTCCTGCACAACCCACCAGGTTTCATGGTTCGGGAAATTTCCCGAGCATGGGCTCCTAGCTCAGTTGGTAGAGCAGCGGACTCTTAATCCGTTGGTCGACAGTTCGAATCTGTCGGGGCCCACCAACACAGAACCCCGGACAGTCCGCAGCAATGCGACTCTCCGGGGTTTTCATTTGTCTGCAGGGAGTTCGCGTGTGAACGTCGAGGCTGCTGGCCCCCCTGCAACAACGCATCGCGACAACTTCGACGGCGTGCGCCTGGTCGCTTCGCTTGCCGTGCTGTGGAGCCACGCATTCCTGCTGACCGGTCGCAGCGAGCCGATGCTGCCGGGCGGGTTGCGGTCACCGGGCCACCTGGCCGTGCTCGTCTTCTTCGCCATGAGCGGCTACCTCGTGTTCGGCAGCTGGGCGCGCGATGGGTCGGTGTTTCGCTTTGCGCAGCGGCGCTTCCTGCGCATCTGGCCCGCCTATGCGGTCAACGTGATCGTCTGCGGGCTCGTGGCCTGGTGGTATGCCAAGGACGACCTCGATCTCATGGGGGCGCAATGGTGGTTCACGAGGCTGTTCTTCAGGGACGTCGACCTGCAGCCGTTCGGACCGACGGTGCGCCATGAACTGAATGGATCCTTGTGGACCATCCGCTACGAGATGGCCTGCTACGTGCTGCTGGCCGCGGGCGGATGGGCGCTGGGGCGCCGGTTGAGATGGGCGGCCCTGGCCGGTCTTGCCCTCTTGCTGCTGGTGTTCGCACGGCAAGGAGGGCAGGCCGGCCTCGACGGCGCCTTGCTTGACTGGGGAAATTTCCCCCACCTGCCGTACTTCGGCGCGTTCTTTCTCTGTGGCGGACTGCTGTTTCACTTCGATCCACGTCAGCGCGCCGTGCCCGTGCTGGTCGGAGCCGGAATGCTGTGCGTCGTGCTCGGCCAGCCGGAGCTCGGCAGCCTGCTGATCCTGCCCGCGGCCAGCGTGTGGATCGGGCGGCGATCATGGCCGGTGCTGCGCGCAGCGGCACGCTGGGGCGATCTCAGCTTCGGCATCTACCTGTGGGCCTGGCCGGCCCAGCAGGTGGCGGTGGTGGCCCTGGGGCGCGATGCGCCGCTGGCGTTGCACCTGGCACTCGCGTTGGCGCTCGTGTTGCCGGCGGCCGCGTTGTCGTGGTATCTGGTCGAGCGGCCGGCCTTGTCGCTGAAACCGACCCGCAGCAGGGTGTCGCCCGGCCTGCCATAGGGCGCCGGATCAACGTTGCCGGATCGCCATCAGCGCGTCCAGCACATGCCGCGTCGCAGGCTCGGGTTTGCCGGCGCGGTGGGCCAGGCCCAGCGGCCGCCACAGGCGCGGCGCGAGTGGCTTGATCACGATGCGCTCGTCGACCGCGGCTGCGCCTTCCTCGCGCGGCAACAGCGCGGCGCCGTAGCCGGCCGCCACCAGGCTCTTGATGGCATCGTTGAAGTTCAGCTCGATGCGCGCCTGTGGCTGTTCGCCGGCGCCGGCGAACCAGTCCGTCGTCATGCGGTGCAGCCGGGTGGTGGCGTCGTTGGCGATCAGCGGGCGGCCCGCGAGCCAGGCCGGCGTGATCGTGCGCGGCGCCGTCCACGCGCGCGGCAGGAAGGCCATCACCGGGTCGCGGCGCCAGGGCACGATCTGCAGGCCCTTGACGGCGGCCTGCGGCAGCGCCACCAGGCCGATGTCGAGCGTGCCTTCCTGCACGCGGGTCAGGGCCTCCTGCGAAGTGAGCACCGCGACCTGCACGTCGATGCCCGGGTGGTCGCGCCCGATGGCCTCGAGCGCCAGCGGCAGCAGCCAGGCCAGCGCGCCGGTGGAAGCCCCGACCCGCACCCGCCCGGCGCGGCCTTCGACCCGGTGCGCCACTTCATCGAGCGCTGCATCGACATCGGCCAGCAGTCGCCGGGCGCGCTCTACCAGCCCTTCGCCGATCCCGGTGGGCAGCACGCGCTGGCGCTGGCGCAGCAGCAGCGGCGCGCCCAGGCGCGACTCCAGTTCGGCCACGTGCAGGCTGACCGTCGGCGCGGCCAGGTGCAGGTGGCGCGCCGCGGCGGCGAACGATCCAAGCTCGGCAATCGTCACCAGCGTGCGCAACTGGTCGAGGTTCAGTTCTCTCATGGTGCTTCAGGTTTCATGAATCTGCTGTTCATGACATTCAACTTTACCGATCGTCGGCCGAACCGCAAGCTCTGCTCTCCACTCCAGGAGGACTTCATGAGCGCGAGCGTTTTCATCGACGGCGACCAGGGCACCACCGGCCTGCAGATCCGCGCGCGGCTGGCCGGGCGACGCGACATCGCCCTCGTGACGCTGCCCGACGCGTTGCGCAAGGATGCCGCCGCGCGTGCCGCTGCCATCAACGACTGCGACGTGGCTGTGCTGTGCCTGCCCGACGAGGCCGCGCGCCAGGCGGTGGCGGCCGTCCGCAACCCGCGCGTGCGGGTGATCGATGCCTCGTCGGCGCACCGCACCGATGCGCACTGGGTCTACGGCTTTCCGGAGATGTCGCCGCAGCAGGCCGGACGCATCGCCCAGGCACGGCGTGTCAGCAATCCGGGGTGCTACCCGACCGGGGCCGTCGCGCTGCTGCGTCCGCTGGTCGAGGCTGGCTGCCTGCGTGCCGATGCGCCGTTGAGCATCCACGCCGTGTCCGGCTACTCCGGACGCGGGCGCGAGGGCATCGACGCCCACGAAGGCCCGGCTGCCGCGGCGGCCTTGCCGTTCCAGACCTACGGCCTCGGCCTGCAGCACAAGCACGTGCCCGAGATCGAGCGGCATGCAGGCCTGCAGGGCCGGCCGTTCTTCGTGCCGTCGTACGGCAACTTCCGGCAGGGCATCGCGCTGACGATCCCGTTGCATGCCTCGATGCTGCAGCGGCCGATGACGGCGCAGGCGGTGCGCGACCTGCTCGCTCGGCACTACCGCGACTGCCGCCATGTGCAGGTGCTGGACGCCGAGCGCACCGGCGCGATGGCGCGGCTCGATCCGCAGGCCCGCAACGGCAGCAACGACCTGCAGCTCGCGGTGTTCGGCAACGACGCCCACGGCCAGTTGCTGCTGAGCGCCGTCTTCGACAACCTCGGCAAGGGTGCATCGGGTGCCGCGGTGCAGAACCTCGCCCTGATGCTCGGACTGGCCGAAGCCCCCGAGCTCGACGCTCGTGAACACGCCCCCCAGGCCCTGGAGCACGCAGCATGAACCACGCGCTGATGAACATCACCGCCCGCCCGGACCAGCTGTTCCTGCGCGGCGAAGGCAGCTGGCTGTGGGACGACCGCGGCCGGCGCCACCTGGACTTCGTGCAAGGCTGGGCGGTGAACACGCTCGGCCACGCGCCGGCCTGCATCCGCGAGGCCCTGGCGCGGCAGTCCGCGCTGCTGCTCACGCCCAGCCCGGCCTTCCACAATGCGCCGGCGCTCGCGCTGGCGGAGCTGCTGTGCCGGAACAGCGACTTCGACCAGGTGTTCTTCACCAACAGCGGCGCCGAGGCGAACGAAGGTGCCATCAAGCTGGCTCGCAAGTGGGGGCAGCTGCACCGGGGCGGCGCCCACGAGATCATCACCTTCCGCGACGCCTTCCACGGCCGCACGCTGGCCACGATGTCGGCCTCCGGCAAGCCGGGCTGGGACCGCATGTTCGCGCCGCAGGTGGCCGGGTTCCCGAAGGCGGTGCTCAACGACCTCGCGTCGGTGCAGGCCCTGGTCGGCCCGGACACCGTGGCCGTCATGCTCGAGCCGGTGCAGGGCGAAAGCGGCGTGCACGCGGCCACGCCCGAGTTCCTGCAAGGCCTGCGCGCGCTGTGCGACCGGCACGGGCTGCTGCTGGTGTTCGACGAAGTCCAGACCGGCATCGGCCGCCTGGGCAGGCTGTTCGGCTACCAGCACTTCGGTGTCGTGCCGGACATCGCGACGCTGGCCAAGGGCCTGGGCGGCGGCGTGCCGATCGGTGCGCTGCTGGCCCGGCAGCGGGCCTGCGTGTTCGCGCACGGCGACCAGGGCGGCACCTTCAACGGCAACCCGCTGATGTGCGCGGTCGGCCTGTCGGTGCTGCACGAGGTGCTGGCCGACGGCTTCCTGGCGCGGGTGCGTGCCACCGGCGACCACCTGGTCGATCGGCTGCAGGCGCTGTCCGACCGCTTCGGCCTGCAAGGGGTGCGCGGCATCGGCTTGCTGCGCGCGCTGGACCTCGGCCGGCCGCTGGCCGCCGACGTGGCGGCCCAGGCCCGTACCGGCGCCGGCCTGCTGCTCAATGCCCCGCGGCCCGCGGTGCTGCGCTTCATGCCGGCGCTCACCGTCACCGCGGCCGAGGTGGACCTGATGATCGACGGCCTCGCGGCCAGCCTGGAGGCCGTCGGGATCGGGAGTTAGCGGGGCCGGGCCGCCTTCCAGCGCGCCCGGCACAGTGCAGCCAGCTCGATCGCGCCCCACAGCAGGCTGCTCGCGACCGCGACGCCGATCTGCCATGCGAGTGCAGGGCGGCTCCAGGGCCTGCCGATGTTGCCGTTGATGCCGCCGTTGATGCTGCCGTTCATCGGCGTCTCCTGAGTGGGCGATCCGGCACCGTAGCAATCCTGCATGACGGTTTGATGGCAGACCGCGCGCGCCGCCCGCGCTATCCTCGGCCGGCACCGCGAGCCCGCCATCCCTTGCAGACCCCGACCGAACTGATCGAATTGCAGCGCCTCATCGACGAGGGCGGCACGCACCTGGGCGCGCGGGTGCTGTGCGAGGTCGACGCCGCAGCCACGGCAGGCGGGCAGCGCCTGCCGGTGATCGCCGTGACGCTCGGCAACCCGGCGCCCGACATCCCGGCGGTCGGCTTCTTCGGCGGCGTGCACGGGCTGGAGCGCATCGGCTCGGCCGTCGTGATGGCGCACCTGCGCAGCCTGGTGATGCGGCTGCGCTGGGACGAGTCGCTGCACCGCCAGCTCGATGGCGTGCGCATGGTGTTCATGCCGGTCGTCAATCCCGGCGGCATCGCACGCGGTACGCGGGCCAACCCGCAGGGCGTCGACCTGATGCGCAACGCGCCGGTCGAGGCGCAGGACCGCGTGCCCTTCCTGCTCGGCGGGCAGCGCCTGAGCGCGTCGCTGCCGTGGTACCGCGGCCCGGCGGGGGCGCCGATGCAGCCCGAGAGCGCGGCGCTGTGCCGCGTGGTCGAAGACGAACTGCTCACGCGGCCGTTCAGCCTGGCGGTCGACTGCCACTCGGGCTTCGGGCTGCGCGACCGGCTGTGGTTCCCGTATGCGCACACGCGAGCGCCGATGGCCCACCTGGCCGAGATGGACGCGCTGCACGGCATCTTCCAGCAATCGCATCCGAACAACCGCTACGTGTTCGAGCCGCAGAGCCGCCAGTACCTCGCGCACGGCGACCTGTGGGATCACCTCTACCAGCGCGCGTCGGCGCTGCCGCAGCGCCTGCTGCTGCCGCTGACGCTGGAGATGGGCTCGTGGCTGTGGGTCAAGAAGAATCCCCGCCAGCTGTTCTCGCGCCACGGCATCTTCAACCCGCTGATCGCGCACCGCCAGCAGCGTGTGCTGCGCCAGCACATGGCGCTGCTCGATTTCCTCGCACGCGCCGCGGCGAGCTGGCGGCGCTGGCTGCCGTCGCCGGACGCGCGCGAGCGCCACGGGCAGTTGGCGCTGCAACGCTGGTACGGCGCCGCGGCTCCTCCTTGAGGCGGATATCAACCCCCTCGAATGCGCGATGCCGCAACAAAGTGTGCATCCGTAAAGTGGACCCATTCCGCCAACGATGGGGCCCCGCATGCACACCAGCTACCTTCCTGCCTTCGACCAGGCGATGCAGTTCCTGTACGAGAAGCACGGCAATGCGATCAGCGAGGACCTCGTGCAGGCCTACTGCGTGCAGGGCCTGCTCAGCGAAGAAGACGGCGTGTTGAAGCTCACCGACCGCGGGCGTGCGATTTTGCGCAAGGCGCCTGTTGCACGGCAGCTACGTCCGTTACAGCTCTGAAATATCGAGCTCTCTTCCTACACGCAAACCGACAGCGCGCGAATACGCTGAAAACCATGTCGGACCTGCACCAAACCCTTCGCACCATGGGCCTGCCCCAGCTGCTGCTGGCGTTGATCTTCCTGTGCAGCTACGGCGTGGCRCTGGGCGGCATGCTCGGCGCCACCGGGCGCTGGCGGGCGGGTGGCGTGGCCGCACTGTCTGCCTTCGCGTTCGGCTTCCTCACCGATCCGTGGGAGCACGCGGTGATGATGGTGGCGTTCGCGGTGATCGGCTTCGGTGCCTTCCTCGCGCTCTCGTGGCTGCTGGCCTGGCTGCCCGAATGGGTCAGCCGCAGTGCACCGGTGCCGGTCGAGCCGCCGGTGGTGGTGCGCGACGCCGACCTGCCGGCCCGCGCGCCGGTGACGGCCGCGCCCGGTCGTCCGCGGCTCGGTCTCTGATCCACGTCTCTGATCCAGAATAGCCGGCATCGGCGGGCTGGCCGCGGCGCCTAGGGCAGGTCGGGATTTCGTCCTACACCGTGCCTCGACCCCCGGTCTTAGCATGACTTCGGGGTTGGGCCGCTGGTAATGCTCCTCCGAATTCGGCGGTCCCTTGGCGGTCAGTGCAGCGCACTGACCGCCTCTTCTCTTTCTGGAGCGACACGATGGTCACGATCCGATGGATGGGCGGGCTGTGCGGCCCGTTGGTGCTGCTGGTGGCTGCGGGTTGTGCATCGACCACGCGCCTCGATTCGCAGTGGAGTGACCCGGCCGTGGCGCCGACCTCGCTGCAAGGCGCGAAGGTGCTGGTGGTGTGCGATGCCGACGAGGCCCCGCTGCGCCAGATCTGCCAGGACCAGATGCGTTCCGAGGTCACCGCGCGCGGGGCGACGGCGGTCGCGTTCGACGACACCGATCGCGCGCTGGCCGGCAACACGGCCGCTGCGTCCAAGCCCACCAACGAGTACGTCGCGATCGCGCGCGAGCGCGGCGCCAGCGCGGTGCTGCGCACGCGCGCGATGCCTTCGCTGTCGCGCCCCGACAGCGGCGTGAGCCTCGGTTTCGGGCTCGGCACCTTCGGCTCCGGCGTCGGGCTGGGCGTCGGCATGTCGACACCGGTGGGCGGTGGCGGCAACGCGACGGTCGGCTATGCGGCCGAGACCAGCATCACCGACGTGCGCAGCGGCAAGCTGATGTGGACCGGCCGCGCGACCACTGCACCGTCGAAAGAGGTGAACAAGCAGATGGCCGAGTTGGCGACTGCATTGCTGGCGGGCGCGCAAAAGGCCGGCTGGTTCTGATGAAACGCTCCCCCCGAAGCGCCTTCGGCGCCTCCCCCCAGGGGGCGCCGCCAGCGGCCCGGCAAAGCCGGTTCCGCGGCGTCCGCTTGGCTGTGCTGCTCCATGCGGCGTCGCTGCTGCTTCTCGCCGGCTGCGCAGGCTACGGCCCCGGCGGCCTGATGCCCGGCGCGACCACCGGCGCGATCACCGAGCGCATGGGCCCGCCCACCGGCGAGTACCCGCTGCCCGGCGGCGGCAAGCGCCTCGAGTACGCGCGTGGCCCGTTCGGCAAGCACACCTACATGCTCGACGTCGATGCGCAGGGCCGGCTGGGTGGCTGGCAGCAGGTGCTGACCGAGGAGCGCTTCAACGCGGTGGCCATCGGCACGCCGGGCTCGCAGATCCTGTTCGAGTTCGGCCGTCCGGCGCAGCAGCAGCACATCGGCCGGCAGCACCTGACGGTGTGGTCGTACCGCTACTGGACGCCGTTCTGCCAGTGGTTCCAGGTCAGCGTCGGCGATGATGGCAAGGTGGTCGAGACCGGGTACGGGATCGATCCGATGTGCGACTACAACGATCACGACAACGACAGCCGACCATGAGCGCTTCCGCTTCGATCTCCCTGTATGGCATCCCCAACTGCGACACCGTCAAGAAGGCCCGCCAGTGGCTGGCCGGGCAGGGCGCCGAGGTGCAGTTCCACGACTTCAAGAAAGAGGGCGTGCCTGACGCGCTGATCGACGGCTGGCTGACGCAGGTCGGGTGGGAGGTGCTGCTGAACCGCAAGGGCAACACCTGGCGCGGGCTCGACGACGCGACCCAGGCCGGCGTGACCGATGCCGCGTCGGCGCGCGCCGTGATGCAGGCGCAGCCGAGCACGATCAAGCGCCCGGTGGTGCGCTGGCCCGACGGCCGGGTGACCGTCGGGTTCTCGGAAGAAGCGTTCGCRAAGGCTCTGAAGGCCTGACGCTCAACTGGCGATCAGGCGGCGAGCAGCTGCCTCAGCACGAACGGCAGGATGCCCCCGTGCTTGTAGTAGTCCACCTCGATCGGCGTGTCGATGCGCAGCGTCAGCTTCACGTCGTGCTGCGTGCCGTCCACCCGCTTGATCACCAGCGTCGCTTCCTGCTGCGGCTTCAGGTCGGCGCCCAGCAGCACGTCGAAGGTCTCATCGCCGGTAATGCCCAGCGACTGCCATGAATCCGTGCCGCGGAACTGCAGCGGAAGCACCCCCATGCCGACCAGGTTGGAACGGTGGATGCGCTCGTAGCTGCGCGCCACCACCGCCTTGATGCCCAGCAGTTGCGTGCCCTTGGCCGCCCAGTCGCGCGATGAGCCGGTGCCGTATTCCTCGCCGGCGAACACGATGGTCGGCGTGCCGGCCGCCATGTATTTCATCGCCGCATCGTAGATGAACATCTTCTCGTTGCCCGGCTGGAAGCGCGTCAGGCCGCCTTCCTCGCGGCTGCCGTCCTCCTGCGGCGGGATCATCAGGTTCTTGATCCGCACGTTGGCGAAGGTGCCGCGCACCATCACATCGTGGTTGCCGCGGCGCGAGCCGTAGCTGTTGAAGTCGGCCTTCAGCACGCCGTTGTCCTTCAGCCACTTGCCGGCCGGCGTGGCCTCCTTGATCGAGCCGGCCGGCGAGATGTGGTCGGTGGTGATCGAGTCGCCGAACAGCGCCATCGCACGCGCGCCCTTCACGCCCGCATCGGCCAGCGCCGGCGTCATGTGGAAGCCGTCGAAGAACGGCGGCTTCGCGATGTAGGTGCTGTTCGGCCAGGTGTAGACCTCGCCCTTCACGCCCTTGATCTGCTCCCACAGCTTGCCGGGCTTGCGGTCGATCTTCTCGTAGTTGTCGCGGTAGGCCCCGGCGTTCATCGCGAACTTCATCAGCTTGGCGATCTCGTCGGCGGTCGGCCAGATGTCGCCCAGGTAGATGTCGCGCCCGCCCTTGCCCTTGCCCACCGGCTCGGTCATCAGGTCGCGCGTCGCGTTRCCGGCGATCGCGTAGGCCACCACCAGCGGCGGCGACGCGAGGAAGTTCGCCTTCAGGTTCGGGTGGATGCGCGCCTCGAAGTTGCGGTTGCCCGACAGCACCGCGGCGCACACCAGGTCGTTCTTCGTGATCAGCTCGTTCAGCTCGGGCGTCAGGTCGCCGGCGTTGCCGATGCAGGTGGTGCAGCCGTAGCCGGCCAGGTTGAAGCCGAGCTTGTCGAGGTAGGGCGTGAGGCCGGTCTTCTCGAGGTACTCGGTGACGATGCGCGAGCCGGGCGCGAGCGAGGTCTTGATGTGCTTCGCGACCGTCAGCCCGGCCTCCACCGCCTTCTTGGCCAGCAGGCCGGCGGCCAGCAGCACCGCCGGGTTCGAGGTGTTGGTGCACGAGGTGATCGCCGCGATCAGCACGTCGCCGTTGCGCACCTCCAGGCCGTCCTTGGTCGTGAACACCTGGTGCAGCTTCTCGGCCGGCTGGTTGAAGCCGTTGGCCGAGGTCGGCTTGCTGAACAGCTCGGTGAACTCGCTCTTCATCTTGCCGAGCTCGATGCGGTCCTGCGGGCGCTTCGGGCCGGCCAGCGACGGCGTCACCGTCGACAGGTCGAGCGAGACCTCCTTCGAGAAGTGGATGTCGCCCGACTTGGGCACGCCGAACATGCCCTGCGCCTTGAAGTAGGCCTCGAACGCATCGATCTCGGCCTTGGTGCGGCCGGTGCCCTTGAAGTACTCGATGGTCTTGCCGTCGACCGGGAAGAAGCCCATCGTCGCGCCGTACTCGGGCGCCATGTTGGCGATGGTCGCGCGGTCGGGCAGCGACAGCGTGCTGGTGCCCTCGCCGAAGAACTCGACGAACTTGCCGACCACCTTCTCGCGGCGCAGCAGTTCGGTGACGGTGAGCACCAGGTCGGTGGCGGTCACGCCTTCGCGCAGCTGGCCGGTGAGTTCCAGGCCGACCACGTCGGGCGTCAGGAAGTAGACCGGCTGGCCGAGCATGCCGGCCTCGGCCTCGATGCCGCCGACGCCCCAGCCGACCACGCCGATGCCGTTGATCATCGTCGTGTGGCTGTCGGTGCCGACCAGCGAATCCGGGTAGTAGATGCCGTCCTTCTTGTGCACGCCGCGCGCCAGGTACTCCAGGTTCACCTGGTGCACGATGCCGAAGCCCGGCGGCACGACGCCGAAGGTGTCGAAGGCCTGCATGCCCCACTTCATGAACTCGTAGCGCTCGTTGTTGCGCTGGAACTCGAGCTTCATGTTCAGGTCGAGGGCGTTCTTGGTGCCGTAGTAGTCGACCATCACCGAGTGGTCGACGACCAGGTCGACCGGCACCAGCGGCTCGATGGTCTTCGGGTTCTTGCCCATCGCCTGCGCGACGCTGCGCATCGCGGCCAGGTCGGCCAGCAGCGGCACGCCGGTGAAATCCTGCAGCACGACGCGGGCGACCACGAACGGGATCTCGTCGACGCGCTCGGCCGTCGGCTGCCAGTTGGCGAGCTGGGCGACGTGCTCCGGCGTGACCTTCTTGCCGTCGCAATTGCGCAGCACCGACTCGAGCACGATGCGGATCGAGATCGGCAGCTGGTTGACGTTCGGGTAGGTCTTGGCCAGCTCCGGCAGCGAGAAATACTGCCCGGCCTTGCCGGAACCGGTCTTCAGCGTCTTCAGCGTGTTCGAGAAGGCGTGGGACTTCTTCGTGGACTTGTCGTCTTGGGCCATGGGCAGCTCTCCGTGAGGGGTCATCGCAGGGGCGGGTCGGGCGATTGTGCCCCTGGGCGCAGCAAGATCCGTGACACCGCTCACGAAAACCCCATGCGATCACGGCCCTGAAGACCCCCCGGGGCGTGAAGTGAGCGGTATTCCTGCGCCTTTTGCCCTGACCGGGGCGGGCCGGACCTGCCCACAATGGGGCGAGCCGATATTCTCCGGCCCCTCACGGACGCCCCACGCATGGACCACCGCCCCGCCACGCCCGCCTCCTCCGCGACCCCCGCCGAGGTGGAGCGCGAAATCGCGCATGCCCGCTCGGGCGGGATGCAGCTCAACGAGCTGCTCGACCGCGCCCAGAGCCTGGCCCAGCGCGGCCTGGCCGAGGCGTCGGCGCAGCTGTACGAGAACTGGATCGCCCACACCGAATCGCCGTGGCGCCACGTCGCCTGCTTCAACTGGGGCACCGTGCTGGGGCTGATGAACCGCCATGCCGAAGCCGAGCAGGCCTACCGCCGGGCGCTCACCTTCCATGCCGATTTCCCGCAGGCGCGCCTGAACCTGGGTCACCAGCTGGAGCACCTGGGCCGCCCTGAGGAGGCGCTCGCCGAGTGGCGCACCGTCGTCGAGGTCACCGAATCGAACCCGCAGGGCCTGCGCGAGATCCGGCTGCATGCGCTGAACAACCTGGCGCGGTTGCTGGAGATGCAGCGCCGCTTCGCCGAATCCGAGGCCTGCCTGGTGAAGAGCCTCGAGCTGAAGGCCGACCAGTCCGACGTGCTGCAGCACTACGTGCACATCCGCCAGAAGCAGTGCGAATGGCCGGTCTACCAGGCGGTGGGCGAGGTCACGCCGAACCAGATGATGGTCGGCACCTCGCCGCTGGCCACGCTGGGCCTGAGCGACGACCCCGCGGTTCAGCTGATGGCGGCGCAGCGCTTCGTGCACACCCGCGTGCCCAAGCCGCCGGCCGTGCCGGTGCATGCCGGCCGCCCGCCGCGCACCGGCCGCATCAAGATCGGTTACCTGTCGGGCGACCTGTGCATGCATGCGGTCGGGCTGCTGACCGCCGAGCTGCTGGAGCTGCACGACCGCAGCCGCTTCGAGGTGCACGGCTTCTGCTGGTCGCGCGAGGACGGCACGCCGCTGCGCGCCCGGCTGCGCCGCGCGATGGACGTGTTCGTGCCGCTCGCCGGCGTCGACGACGCGACGGCCGCCCAGCTGATCGCGCAGCACGGCATCGACGTTCTGGTCGACCTGCAGGGCATCACCAACGGCGCGCGGCCGGCCATCCTCGGCCACCGCCCGGCACCGGTGCAGGTCAGCTACCTGGGCCTGCCGGCCACCTCCGGCCTGCCGGGGGTCGACTGGATCCTGGCCGACCGCTTCGTGATGCCGCCCGAGCTGCTGCCCTACATGACCGAGAAGCCACTGTACGTGCCGCACTGCTACCAGGTCAGCGACCGCCAGCGCGAGAGCGGCGCGGTGCCGACGCGCGCGCAGTACGGGCTGCCGGAAGACGCCTTCGTGTTCTGCTCGTTCAACAACAACCACAAGTTCACCGAGCCGGTGTTCGCAAGCTGGATGCGCATGCTGCAGCAGGTGCCGCGCAGCGTGCTGTGGCTGCTGGCCGACAACGAATGGTCGCAGGAGAACATGCTGCGCCAGGCCGACGCGTTCGGCATCGCACGCGAGCGGCTGATCTTCGCGCCGCGCGTGATGCCGGCCGACTACCTGGCGCGCTTCCCGCTGGCCGACCTGTTCCTCGACACCTTCCCGTACAACGCCGGCACCACCGCGAGCGACGCGCTGTGGATGGGCCTGCCGATCCTCACCTGCGCCGGGCGCACCTACATCGCGCGCATGGCCGGCAGCCTGCTGACGGCCGTCGGCCTGCCCGACCTGATCACCGGCTCGATCGACGACTACGAGCGCCTGGGCGTGCAGCTGGGCAACAACCCGGCGCGCATCGCGTCGTACAAGCGCTACCTGGCCGAGCACGGCCGGCAATCGAAGCTGTTCGACGTGCCGGGCCTGGTGCGCGACATCGAGACCGAGTTCGAGCGGCTCGCGCTGCAGCACCGCGGCTGAACGAGTCACGACGGTGCCCTCCTGACCCATGGACCGACAAGAGCCCTTCATCGAACCCGGAGCCGGCGGCGCTGCCGCGGTGCCGCCGGACGATGCGCTGCTGCAGTCCATCGTCTGGCTGACGCGCCACCACGGCCGCGAGCGCTCGGCGGCGTCGCTGCTGGCCGGCATGCCGCTGGCCGGCGCGCTCGGGCCCGACCAGGCGGTGCGCGCGATGCGCGAGGCCGGCTTCAACGCCGGGCTGGTGCAACGCAAGATCGCCGACATCCATTCGCTGCTGCTGCCGGCCGTGCTGCTGCTGCGCAACGGCGATGCCTGCATCGTCGTCAAGCGCCTGTCCGCCGAGGCGTACGAGGTGGTGATGCCGGGGCCGGAGTCGCACACCTGCAAGGCGAGCGAGGCCGAGCTGGCCGGCGAGTACACCGGCATCGCGTTCGTCGCGTCGCCGAAGGTGCAGGCGCCGAACGCCGAGCACAACGAGGCGCTGCGCGACCCGAACAGCCACTGGCTGTGGGGCACGATGCGCCGCTTCATCCCGTACTACCGCTCGTCGCTGCTGGCCGCATTGCTCAGCAACGTGCTGATGATGGTGACCGGCCTCGTCACCTCGGTGGTCTACGACAAGGTGATCCCGCACCAGGCCTTCGTCACGCTGTGGGCGCTGGCCACCGGCGCGGCGCTCGCGCTGGTGTTCGACCTGGTCGCGCGCCAGCTGCGCACCCACCTGATCGACGCGGCCGGCAAGAAGGCCGACCTGATCATCGGCTCGATGCTGTTCCGCCAGACGCTGGGCGTGCGCATGGAGCACCGGCCGGCGTCGGCGGGCTCGTATGCGCACCACCTGGCGCAGGTCGAGCTGGTGCGCGATTTCTTCGCCGGCGCGACGCTGTCGGCCGTCAGCGACCTGCCGTTCATCGCGCTGTTCGTCGCGATGGTCTTCATCATCGGCGGGCCGCTCGGCTGGGTGATCGTGCTCGCGATCCCGCTGATCCTCAGCCTGGCCTGGGCGATCCAGAGTTCGCTGCGCCGCTCGATGGCGGCCAACATGCACCACCAGGCCGACCTGCAGGGCATGCTGGTCGAGGCCGTGGAGGGGATCGAAGACCTGAAGGCCGCCGGCGCGCAGGGCCAGTTCCTGCGCCGCTATGAAGACGCCACCGCGGCGGCCGCCGAATCGGCGCTGCGCGCGCGGGCGCTGTCGGGGCTCACCAACAACATCTCGGCCGCCGCGCAGCAGGCCATCACGCTGGTGATGCTGGTGTGGGGCGTGTACCTGATCAAGGACGGCGCGGTCAGCGGCGGGGCGCTGATCGGCGCGGTGATGTTCGCCGGGCGCGCGATCGCGCCGCTCGGCAGCGTGGTCAGCCTCGCGACGCGCTACCAGGGCGCCCGCGCGGCGATGGTGGCGCTCGACCAGATGATGGCGCTGCCGGTGGAGCGCGAGCACGGCAAGAGCTACATCGCGAACCACCGCGTCACCGGCAAGCTGGCGCTGAACGACCTGAGCTTCGCCTACCCGGCGACCGGCGACGATGCGCCACCGAAGGTGCTGAAGGGAATCAACCTGAAATTCGAGCCGGGCGAGCGGGTCGTGATCCTCGGTCGGATCGGCAGCGGCAAGTCGACGATCCTGCGGCTGCTCGCGGGGCTGTACCAGCCGACCGAGGGCATGGTCGAGGCTGACGGCATCGACCTGCGGCAGATCGACCCGGCCGACTTCCGCGCGAAGGTCGGTTTCGTGTCGCAGGAGCCGCGGCTGTTCAACGGCACGCTGCGCGAGAACGTGATGCTCGGCCGCGCGACGGTCGACCCGGCGCGGCTGGCCGAGGTGGCCCGCGTGACCGGGCTCGACCGCGTGGTCGCCTCGCACCCGCAGGGCTGGGAGCTGTCGGTCGGCGAGATGGGCGGGCTGTTGTCGGGCGGGCAGCGGCAGCTGGTCGCGCTGGCGCGCTGCCTCGCGACGCAGCCGCAGATCCTGCTGATGGACGAACCGACGAGTTCGATGGATGCGCAGTCGGAAGTGATGTTCCTGCGCCAGCTGAACGAGGCGGCCGGCAAGCGCACGCTGATCATGGTGACGCACCGCCCGGCGGTGCTGGAGCTGGCGCAGCGGGTGATCGTGGTCGACGGCGGCAGGATCGTGCTCGACGGGCCGAAGGCGCAGGTGCTGGCGGCGCTGTCGGGGGCGAAGCCGGCGGCGACGGCGACGCCGGAGGGCACGGGCCCGAGCAACCTGCACCTGCACCCGGCGGCTCAGCCCGTTCAACGTGAGGCGGCGGTCTGACCATGTTCGGCAAGAAGCAGAAGCAGGCCGAGCTGAAGTCCGGCGACGCCAAGTTCCTCAGCGAGGTCCGCGCCGCGCAGGTGATGGACGACATGTCGCGCGCGACCTGGACGCTGTACCTGATGGCGATCGCGGTGATCGTCGCGATCGCGTGGGCGTCCACCGCCCGCGTCGACGAGATCACGCGCGCCGACGGCCGCGTGGTGCCCGACGGCAAGGAGCAGGTGATCGCGAGCCTGGAAGGCGGCATCCTGCGCGAGCTGTTCGTGCGCGAGGGCATGCAGGTGCAGGAGGGGCAGGAGCTGGCGCAACTCGACCCGACGCGCTTCGAATCGCAGCAGAACGAGGGCCAGGTCAAGCGCGCCGCGCTGCGTGGCACGGTCGCGCGGCTGACGGCCGAGGCGAACGGCCGGGCCTTGCAATTCCCGTCCGACGTGTCGGCGCTTTCCAGCGTCGTCGAATCGGAGACCGATGCCTACAACGCCCGCAAGCGCGCGCTCGACGAGGCGGTGCGCTCGAACAGCCGCAGCATCGAGCTGGTGATGAAGGAGCTGGGCGTCTCGGAGGCGATGTCGGCGAAGGGCCTGATGTCCGAGGTCGAGGTGATGCGGCTGCGCCGCCAGGTCAACGACCTGCACCTGCAGTCGCAGGAGCGGGTCAACCGTTTCCGGCAGGACGCAAGCACCGAGCTCGTGCGGGTGCAGACCGACCTGGCGCAGATCGAGGAGCAGCTAGCCGGCCGGCAGGATGTGCTGCGCCGCACGGTGCTGAAGTCGCCGGTGCGCGGGCTGGTGAAGAACATCCGCTCGGTGACGGTGGGCGGCGTCGTGAGCCCGGGCGCCGCGATGATGGAGATCGTGCCGATCACGTCGCGGGTGCTGATCGAGGCGCGCGTGAAGCCGTCTGAGATCGGCTTCCTGCGGGTCGGGCAGACGGCCGAAGTGAAGCTGGCGGCCTACGACTACACGACCTACGGCGGGTTGAAGGGCAAGATCGAGTACATCAGCCCCGACGCGCTCGGCGACACCGAGAAGACAGCCGCGCCCGACCAGACCTACTACCGCGTGATGCTGCGCACCGAGCGCTCCACGCTGCGCGAGAAGGGCAAGCCGCTGACGGTGCTGCCGGGCATGACCGGCTCGGTGGAGGTGCGCACCGGGGAACGCTCGGTGCTGAGCTTCTTGCTGCGGCCGATGCTGAAGTCCAAAGAGGCATTCCGGGAGAGGTGATTTGTCAGGTCGGGTTGGCGCGGAAGGCGCGGGCGGGGAGTCTGGGGCTCGCCGGTCGCGGCGGTCATTGCCCCTGGGGGGCAATGACTCCCCTGCGCTGACTGGTTTCATGGCCCGTCGCCCAAACTCCCGCCACTCACTTCGTTCGTTGTGGTCAAACAGTGGGCGACAGTCAGTTCACGAAGCGTGCTGCGCACGCGGGCCATGAAACCAGCCAGCTCCGGCGCCACTCCCTTATTGGCGCTCCCCAGACTCCCCGCCCGCACCTTCTGCCACCGCCCTGCCTTGGGGAGGTGACAAGCGAATAAATGAGGGTTGAGCCCGGGTTGTCACCCGGGCAGGTGCCGTGCCAGTGGTCAAGCGGGATGGGGGCTTTGGGGCGTGTAGCCCGGGTGCCAATCCGGGGATCCATCCTCATTTGTTCGCTTGTCAAAGTCGAAGTACCGGGGTGGTGGCCCAAAGGCGCGTGGGGGAGTCTGTGGAGCGCCAAT
>NZ_JBFUFQ010000108.1:0-18889 GCF_056403355.1 Rhizobacter sp. P2_H3
CTTCTACGACGAGGCCTTGCGCTGGGCCGACCGGGGCGGCGAGCTGGCGGCATCGGCCGACAACGCCGAGCGCACCGCCGTGGCGTTGAGCCTGCGCGCCAACGCATGGCATGCGCTGGGGCGCGCCGACGAGGCCTTGTCGGCGTATGAGCAGGCGACCGAGCTGCTGCGTTCCAACGGCGTGCCCGACATCCGCCTGGTGGTCAGCCTGAACAACATCGCCGAGATCCACCGCGGTGTCTGCCGCCATGCGCAGGCACGGGCGCTGTACGACGAAGCCATCGCGCTGGCGAAGCGGCTCGAGCTGCCGGCGTCGGTGACGGGACAGTTGCAGAGCAACCTGGCGCAGGTGCAGGTCACCCTCGGGCAATGGCCGGCGGCGCGGGAGACGCTGCAGGCGTTGTGGCCGCTGGTGCGGCGCGATGGCCTGCCGAAGATGGGGGCGAGGCTGGCGGAAGTGGCCGCGGGCCTCGCTTCGGCGCTGGGGGAGCATGTGCAGGCGGCCAGGCTGCACGGCGTGGCGCTGGCGGGAAGGCGCGAGGATGGGGAGCGGGCCGATCCGGTGGACGAGGCGTTCATCGCGCCGCTGATGGCGGCATCGCGGGGGGCGCTGGGGGTGGAGCGGTTCGAGGCCGAACAGGCTGCAGGGGAGGCGATGACGCAGCAGGAGGTGGAGGGATGGGTGGCGGGTTGGTTGGCCACGCCAGGGTCCTAGGCGCCCAGTCCRATGCAGGCAAACGCCGCATCGGCGAGTCCTTCCCTGAAGTGCAGTTCGGGGCCGAACTGCCCGTCCGCCAGGACGCCATCGATGAGCAGCAGCAGTTGGCGAGCGGCCCGCGCGGGATCGGCGACGCCCAGCAATCGGCACATGTCGGCCAGTCGTCGCACCACCTCGATCTTGTTCTGGGCAGAAAGCGTCTTGCCGACGTGATCGAGGCCCCGGAACTCGGTGGCGGCATTGATGAACGGGCAACCCCGGAACCTGGGAGACGAACTCAGCTTCCCGAACGCATCGAGCAAGCCCCGCAGCTGCGCGCGCGGGTCGTCGGGGTGTCGCCCCGCCATCTCGTCCCACCAGGCAAAGAACAAGCGGTCCTGCTCCCGCAGCACCGCCTCGATCAGCTCATCCTTGGAGGCGAAGTTGCGGTAGAGACTCGTCTTGGACACCCCTGCCCGCTCGGCGATGGTGTCCACGCCCGTCGCAAGAATGCCTTCCCGGTAGAAGGCATCGAGCGCGATGGCGAGGATGCGCTCCCGGGCGGTGGGCTCGCCCTTCGCGGGCGCGCCTCGGCGGGAACGGATTTCCTGGACAGGAATGTTCGAGGTCGTCATGGCGGTCTCCGTTGACAATGGTACAGGTCTGTACCTATAGTTAAAGGAACAGACCTGTACACATCGAAAGCCCTCCATACCATCGCATCAAGACACGTCCGTCGCCCCCGGCGCCGATGTCGAAGCCTTCATCGACGCGCTGCTGCGCATCAAGCGGCCACCCGAGGACGCGCGGACAGTGGATGCCGAGGTCATTTCCTTGCTCGTCGACACCCCCGGAGCGTGGCCTGACGGCGCACAGGTGATGGTGCATGTGAGAAAGCGCGGCCGCGGCCCCCACGCATTGCTCGTCCACGGCTGGCAGGGAAGGACGTCCGACATGGAGACAATCGGCGACGCCCTCGTGGCGTCGGGATTCACCGTGTGGGCCCCCCACCTCCCCGGCCACGGGACCTCCGGCGGAGAGCGCCTGTCCATCCCGCTGGCGGCGCGTGTGTTGCGAGCGGTCGAGGGTGTCGCCGGGCCGCTGGCGCTGGCGGTCGGGCACTCGATCGGCGGGGCCTGCATCGTGCAGGCCCTGGACGAAGGCCTGCAGGTGGGCCGTGTGGCTCTCCTGGCGACGCCGACCCACTATGGCGGGTATGTGCGCGCAATGGCACGGCAAGCGAAATTGGAGGGGGCCACCGTGACGCACCTGCTGAACCGGCTGCAGGAGGTGATCGGCGTCCATCCCGACCGGATCGACATGCGCCGACAGGCTGCGTCGATGCCCCAGCCGGCCCTGTTCATTCACGGGTCCGATGACAAGGTCGTCCCCCACGAAGGTGCGCAGGCCGCCGCGGCCAGCTGGCCTGGCGCTCAATGGCTCCTCCTCGAGGGCCTGGGGCACTACAAGACGCTGCTCGAAGACCCGCGCGTGGTTCGGCGCGTCCTCGAGTTCGCCTCGTCTCGCCTCGCGACCCGGATCGACCAATTTCCGCAGCCAGACTCAAACGACTCAGGCAGCGTGGAGAGGGCCCTTCTTGCGCTTCGAGAAGCGAACGATGAACAGGCCGCAGTTGACGCCTGCGATGCGTTCCTCTGGGCAATGGGCAACAACCACGCAGGCACCTTCTACCCGGTCGTACTGGGTGCCCTTCCCGCGCTGGAGCAGATTCTTGTCAGTGGGCGAGCATGGGCGCAACGCGCCGTCATGGAATCGCTCATCGACCTCGGCGGCACATTCACTCCGGAGCAAGGGTACGAAACATACCTTGGAGTCTCGGTGCAAGAAGCACTGAAGACGTTCATTCATTCCCTGCGCCCCCACCTCGTGGGACTGGCGACGGGAAATGATGYGCGAGCCCGGAGCGCGATTGATCTTCTGGAGCTCATGGATGACCAGGCGGCCTGACCATTTCATCGGGCTGGTACGGCCCCTCACCGCGCCGGAAAAGGGATGCGCCGGCGGATCGCCGATGACCAGGTCGGTCCACCCATCGAGGGAGACAAATATTGGGAAGCGCTTCCACTCTTCCAATCGGAAGGGTGTGTGAAGTTGTTCAGCGGCTAGCCCTCAAGAAGCCGGGCGCACCTCCTCGACCGTCGCCCAGAAGCGTTCGGCCGCCCGCGGCAAGGGCGAGCGCGGCCGGAACAGCCGGATCTCGACCTCGATCACCCACTGTGCGCCGCCCGCGGCGACCAGGCGGCCGGCGGCCAGGTCGTCGGCGATCAGGCTGCGCGGCAGCCAGGCCACGCCGCGGCCGTCCAGCGCCATCGTCTTGAGCACGCTGGCCAGGTGCGCCGTCAGCGCGGATTGCGTGTGCGCCTCGGCCAGCGCACTGCCCCGCAAGGCACGCACCAGGCGGCCGATGCCGGACTCGGCGCTGTACTCGAGCAGCGGCACCGGCTTGCCGCCGCCGTCGTCCAGCCAGTGACGCGGCCGGCTCGAGGCGTCGGGCGCCGACACCGGCAACAGCGCGTCGTGGCCGACCACGGCCCACAGGTGCGATGCCGGGTCCAGCCGGCTCGGCACCTGCTCATGGCCATGGCACAGCAGGAACTGCACGCGGCCCTGCTGCATCAGCGCCTCGCATTGCTGCATCACGTCGGAGATCAGCTGCACCGGGCCCGGCCCTTGCCCTGGTCCTTGCACCAGCCGCGACTCCAGCCCGCGCAGCCAGCCCGGCAGGAAGCTGAACGACAGCGCATGGGTGGACGCGATGCGCAGCGTGGCCGAACTCGCATCGGCCACTGCGCGCGCCTGGTCGGGGATGCCCGCAACGCGCGTGAGCAGCTCCTGCGCCACCGCGCGAAACCACTCCCCGGCCTCCGTCAGCGTGGCGGGCTGGGTGCTCCGGTCGAACAGCACCACGCCCAGCCAGTCTTCCAGCGCCCGCACGCGGCGGCTGAAGGCCGGCTGCGTCATGTGCCGCTCCTGCGCGGCACGCGAGAAGCTGCCGCTGGCCGCCAGGGTCAGGAAATCGTCGAGCCAGATCAGGTTCATGGGCGGTGCTCACAAGGCATGGAAGAAGACTCAAGCGGCATTGGTCAACGGCGGCCGCGGCGCGCAAGATCCACGGCGATTGTTCAACACGATTGTTCGACATACACACAGGAGACAAGACCCATGCGCACGATCCCGAACTACCGCGGCATCATCCCCGCGATCGCCTGCCCGTTCACCGGCGACCACCGCATCGACGAGCCCGCGCTGCGCAAGCACGCCGCGTGGCTGGCCACCCAGCCTGGCGTGGTGGCCGTGATGACCAACGGCCACACCGGCGAAGTGTTCTCGCTGCTGCCGCGCGAGCGCGCCGAGGTGACGCGCATCGTCGCCGACGAACTGAAGGGCCGGCTGCCGGTGATCTCGTCGATCGTCTGCGAAGGCACGCGCGACGCCACCGAGCAGGCCGCGATGGCGCGCGAAGCCGGTGCCAAGGCGCTGGACGTGATGCCGCCGCACCACTGGCTGCGCTTCGGTTTTCGCCCCGACCACGTGACGCGCTACTTCGAGGCCATCGCCTCGGTCGGGCTCGACCTGGTGGCGCACGTCTACCCGGCGTGGACGCGCGCGTCGTACTCGTCGGCCACGCTGGCGGAGCTGGCCCGCCTGCCCGCCGTCGCCGCCTTCAAGGTGGGGCAGCGCGACATGAACAAGTACGCCGCCGACATCGCCGCCATCCGCCAGGCCGATGCGAGCAAGGCGATCCTCACCTGCCACGACGAGTACCTGCTGGCGTCGATGGTGCAAGGCGTGGACGGCGCGCTGGTGGGCTTTGCGACCTTCATCCCGAGCCTGATCAACGACCTGTGGGAAGCCGTGAAGGCCGGCGACCTGAAGCGGGCCGTCGCGGTGCAGGCCGTCATCACGCCGCTGAAGGATGCCGTCTACGGCGGCGGCGAACCGACCGGCGAGGCGCATGCGCGCATGAAGATGGGGATGTACCTGGCCGGCGTGCTCGACTCGCCGACCGTGCGCCCGCCCACCGAGGCGCCGAACGATGCCGAGATGGCCGCGCTGCGTGCAGCGGTCGCCCAGGCCGGCCTGCTCAAGCGCTGAGGAGACCGACATGAACCGCCAACACTTCCTCCTTTGCGCCGCTGCCGCCGCACTGCTCGGCCTGGGAGCCGGCGCCCGCGCCGAACCCTGGCCCGCCAAGCCGATCACGATGGTCATCCCCTTCCCGCCCGGCGGCACGCTCGACGTGGTGGGCCGTCTTCTGGCCCAGAAACTCGGCCAGCAACTCGGCCAGACGGTGATCGTCGACAACCGCGCGGGCGGTGCCGGCACCATCGGCGCCTCGGCGGTGGCCCGCGCACCGGGCGACGGCTACACGCTGCTGTTCAGCGCGTCGACCTTCACCACCACGCCGATGACGCAGAAGACCGCGGCCTACGACGTGGTCAAGGATTTTGCGCCGGTGGCGCTGGTGGCCAAGGCGCCGCTGGCGATCGCCGTCAACAAGAACCTGCCGTTCAACGACGTCAAGGGCCTGCTGACCTACGCACGCGCCCACCCGGGCAAGCTGACCTTCGCGATCGGCTCGACCGGGTCGGCCGGGCACCTGAGCACCGAGATGCTGCGCCGCGCCGGCCAGATGGAATACCTCATCGTGCCCTACAAGGGGTCCGCACCGGCCTACCAGGACCTGATCGGCGGCAGCGTCGATGCCTTCATCGACCCGATCCTCGGCTCGGCTTCGTTCGCGAAGGCGGGCCAGCTGAAGGTGCTGGCCGTCACTTCGAAGAACCGCGTGCCCAGCCAGCCCGACATGCCGACCGTCGGCGAGACGGTGCCGGGCTACGAGTTCTACAGCTGGTACGGCCTGTGGGGCCCGGCCAACCTGCCGAAGGAGATCGCGGTGCGCCTGAATGCCGAGGTCAACAAGGCGCTGGGCACCGACATGCGCGAGCAGCTGACGCCGCAGGGGCTGCTGCTGACGCCGGGCTCGATCGACGACTTCGTGCGCTTCCAGAAGGACGACATGGCGCTGTCGCAGCGCATCGTGACCGAGGGGAAGATCCGTGCCGAGTGAACGCCATGCGGTCGTGACCGGCAGCAGTTCCGGCATCGGGCGGGCGATCGCGCAGGCCTTGCTGGAAGACGGCTGGCTCGTCAGCGGCCTCGACCTGGGGCCGGCGACGCTCGAGCACCTGCATTTCCACGCGCTGCGCGTCGACCTGGCCGACGGCGCGGCGACCGACGCCGCGGTGCAGCACCTGGCCCACGCCCAGGCCTTCGTGCATGCCGCCGGTGTGCTGCGCGTGGGCAGCCTCGGCAGCCTGCAGGCTGCCGACGGCGAACTGATGTGGCGCCTGCATGTGGATGCCGCCGAGCGCATCGGCAACCGGCTGCTGCCGGCCATGGCGGCCGCGGGGCATGGCCGCGTCGTGCTGATCGGCAGCCGCGTCGCGCAGGGCAAGGCCGGCCGCAGCCAGTACGCGGCGACCAAGGCGGCGCTGGCCGGCCTGTCGCGCAGCTGGGCCGCCGAGGTAGTGGCGCACGGCGTGACGGTCAACGTGGTGTCGCCCGCGGCCACGCAGACGGCGATGACCGACGACCCCGCCCGGCAGGCCGCCGCGCCCGTGCTGCCGCCGATCGGGCGGCTCATCCGTCCCGACGAGATCGCCGCGCTGGTGGGCTTCCTGCTCTCGCCCGCGGCGGCGGCCATCACCGGCCAGGACATCCAGATCTGCGGCGGCGCCTCGCTGCCGCGCTGAACACTCCCCAGGAACCCCCCATGAAGATCATCGAGATCCGCGAACAGACCAAGCCCATCCAGTCCAGCATCCGCAACGCATACATCGACTTCTCGAAGATGACGCTGAGCCTGGTCGCCGTGGTCACCGACGTGATCCGCGACGGCAAGCCGGTGATCGGCTACGGCTTCAATTCCAACGGGCGCTACGGCCAGGGTGCGCTGATGCGCGAACGCTTCCTGCCGCGCATCCAGGAGGCCGATCCGGCCAGCCTGCTCGATGCGGAACGCGACAACATCGATCCGCACAAGGTGTGGGCCACGATGATGACCAACGAGAAACCCGGCGGCCACGGCGAGCGCTCGGTGGCGGTCGGCACGATCGACATGGCGGTGTGGGACGCGGTGGCGAAGATCGAAGGCAAGCCGCTGTTCCAGCTGCTGGCCGAGCGCTACGGCACCGGCCGCGCCAACCGCAAGGTGTTCGTCTACGCGGCGGGCGGCTACTACTGGCCGGGCCAGGGCCTGGAAGGGCTGGAGCGCGAGATGCGCGGCTACCTCGACCGCGGCTACTCGGTGGTGAAGAAGAAAATCGGCGGCGCATCGCTGGCCGAAGACTGCAAGCGCATCGAGGCCGTGCTGCGCCTGCTCGGGCCGGGGCAGAAGCTGGCGGTCGACGCGAACGGGCGCTTCGACCTGAAGACTGCCGTCGCGTATGCGAAGGCGCTGTCGCAGTACGACCTGTTCTGGTACGAGGAAGCAGGCGATCCGCTCGACTATGCCCTGCAGGCCGAGCTGGCGCAGCACTATGCCGGGCCGATGGCCACCGGCGAGAACCTGTTCTCGATGCAGGATGCGCGCAACCTGATCCGCTACGGCGGCATGCGGCCCGACCGCGACTGGCTGCAGTTCGACTGCGCGCTCAGCTACGGGCTGGTCGAGTACCTGCGCACGCTGGAGATGCTGAAGGCGCATGGCTGGTCGGCATCGCGTTGCGTGCCGCATGGCGGGCACCAGATGTCGCTGGCCATCGCGGCCGGCCTGGGCCTGGGCGGCAACGAGTCGTACCCGGACCTGTTCCAGCCCTACGGCGGCTTCCCCGATGGCGTGCAGGTCGACAACGGGTATGTCACGTTGCCCGAGCTGCCGGGGATCGGGTTCGAGGGCAAGGCGGATCTGTACGCTCAGATGAAGGGGCTGGCGGGCTGAGTTGTCACGAAGGCGCAAACGCTGCCTGGATGGCTGCCACGAGTTCTGCGGCCAGGGCTTCGTCTGCCAGCGCGGGTATTTCCCTCAGCAGCTTGTTCGACACCTTGCCGCCGTTCTCCCGCACTGAACGGATGATCCGATCGATGTCGCCATCGGGCCCTTCGATGACCTGCTTGACGCGCTCGCGGGCCATGCGCAGGCTGCGCAGATAACCTGCCTCCTTGCGCATCTCCTGCTCGATGGTCAACTGAACCACCTGGGCCAGGTACTCGACGTGGTCGGTCATGTCCGGGTAGCGCCAGGCGGGCAGCGCGTCCTGCCAAGCATCGAATTGCAGGTGGTGGTGCACACCGTCCTCGGCCACTTGCTCCGCGCCAAAGCGCCAGGCCTGGGCGTACTTGCGCATGAACGGTCGCGAGAACAGTTCCAGCACCTGGTCGTAGCCGCGCCGCTGAACGACGCTGCTCGTGATCGTTGCCGACACCGGAAGGATGAAAGGCGCGGGGATGGCGCCATCGCGCCGCAGCACATCGTTGACCAGGAAGCGCGATATCCGGCCGTTGCCGTCGGACATGGGGTGGATGTACACGAAGCCGAACGACAGCACGGCGGCACGCAGCAGCGCGGCTGCGCCTGTCGTGCGCGCCGCAAAGCCGCGCAAGCCCGACAGCAATGCCGCCGTCTCGTCCCAGTGCGGCGCGATGTAGTGAATCACCTCGGTGAAGCCATCCACCTCGCCGACGAACACCGGCGAACGGCGCACGCCGTAGCGCGTCGCACGGGGTCCGAGGATCTGGGACTGCAGTTCGCCCAGTGCGCCTTCCGAAAGCGGGTCCTCGCCCTGCCCACAGCGCTCCTCCATCGCGGAGGCGAAACGCCGCACGCGATCGACGTGCTGCTCTTCATGCTCGATCGCGAAGCTGGCCCGGCTTTCCTTGATCGTCAGCCAGACCGCGCTGCGCAGAAGCAGATCGGCACCGAACTCGACCTCCAGGTCCGCCAGGTGTTCTGCGCAGTCGTACCGCTCGGCCTGCTGCACGCGTGGCGTGCGCAGCACCAGCGGGCAGTAGTCGCGCGTGCCGGGCAGGTTGTCGCGCACACGCCAACGCGGGTTGTTGGTGGGGTGGCTGGCGGTGAGGTAGGCCTCGTCGTCCAGCGCCGCGACGTAGTTGCCGGCGACCACGCCCGGAAACGCCAGGTGCTCTCCAGTCAGGTACTCATAGAAGAATCCGGCACGGCGCGCGTACTGGCCCGTCGGCTCACTCGCCACCCAAGCCGCCAGATCCGCCACCGGCAGCACGCGGAACAAGCGCGCCAGGAACTCCAGGTGGACACCCTCGCGTTTCAGGGCAAAGGTCAGGTGGCCCGCCAAGGTGTCCGCAGGCCGCGCAGCAGGTAGGTATTGCTGATGCACATGCCCATCCTCGCGCACCGTGGCGCGAGACTTGGCAATGCTGCTATCCGTCCGGAATGCCTGGACCGGCGAGACGCCATAGCGCTCAGCTAGCCATTGGTATCCGATCCAATCGGCCACTTAGATCCCCGCAGTTTCGATCGACTTTGATTATTTTCCGCAGATTTTGATTAGAAAACGCCATTCATCAGAAAAAACGTTTATGCGGAGGCGTCGAGGTGCCTAGATTGTCGATTCGGCCGGTCTCCATTCGTCGCGGGGTAAGGCGGCGGAATCGTTCCGCTGCGCCACGCCCCAGGAGACCCGACCATGCGATTCCTTTCGATGATCCGCATCGACGAAACCACCGGCCACGTGCCCAGCGAGCAGCTGATGGCCGACATGGGCCGGCTGATCGAGGAGCTGACCCGCACCGGGCAGCTGGTGAGCACCGCCGGCCTGCGGCCCACCGCCGAAGGCGTGCGCGTGCGGCTTCACCGCGGCGGCAGGCTCACGGTGATCGACGGCCCGTTCACCGAGGCCAAGGAGGTCATCGGGGGCTACGCGATCCTCGAGGCGCAGTCGAAGGCCGAGGCCGTCGAGTTGACGCGGCGCTTCCTCCAGGTGCACGGCACCGATTGGGACGTCGAGTGCGAGGTACGCCAGCTCGACGGGCCGGAGTGCGGCGGCACGCCCTGATGCAGGCATCACGCCGCTTCAGATCACGTCGAATCGACAAAGGACCGGATCATGCATTCCTGGACCCATGCGCTGCGCGCGCACTATCGCTGGATCATCGTGGCCGCCGGTGGCGTGCTCGGCTGCGTGGCAATCGGCGGGCTGTTCTCGCTGCCGGTGTTCCTGCGGCCGATCGCACAGGACACAGGGTGGTCCACCACCGGGATCTCCACCGCGATGACGCTGGCCTTCGGGGCGCTCGCGCTCGGCAGCATCGCCTGGGGCTGGCTCTGCGACCGCGTGGGCCCGCGCATCGTGGTGCTGGCCGGTTCCGTGCTGCTCAGCACCGGGCTCGCGCTGTCCAGCCTGGCGACATCGCTCCTCGCGTTCCAGCTGTCGTTCGGCGCGGTCGTTGGCTTCAGCGCGGCGGCGATCTTCGCGCCGATGATGGCGTGCGTCACCGGGTGGTTCGACACGCGGCGCAGCCTGGCGGTGTCACTGGTGTCGGCCGGCATGGGGATGGCGCCGATGACGATGTCGCCGCTGGCCGCGTGGCTGGTGCAGGGCCACGACTGGCGAACCGCGCTGCAGGTCATCGCGGCCCTGGCCGCGGCCATCATGCTGCCCGTGGCGTTGCTGGTGCGCCGCCCGCCGGCGCTCGCCCAAGCGCCGGCCGCAGCAGCACCGGGCGCGGCGCAGCAGCCGGCCACATCCGTCGGGCAGGCCATGCGCTCCGCGCCGTTCCTGATCCTGGTGCTGACGAGCTTCCTGAGCTGCGCCACCCACTCGGGGCCGATCTTCCACACGGTGAGCTACGCCGTCACCTGCGGCATCCCGCTGATGGCGGCGGTGTCGATCTACAGCCTGGAAGGGCTCGCGGGCCTGGGTGGGCGCCTCGTGTTCGGGCTGCTGGGCGACCGCTTCGGAGCCGCGCGCGTGCTGGTGCTGGCGCTGCTCGCCCAGGCGATCGTGGTGCTGGGCTACGTGTCCGCGCGCGAGCTGGGGAGCTTCTACACCGTCGCTGCGCTGTTCGGCTTCACCTATGCGGGCGTGATGCCGCTGTTCGCCGTGCTGGCGCGCGAGAATTTCCCGCTGCGCATGATGGGCACGGTGATCGGCAGCATCACGATGGCCAGCAGCCTCGGCATGGCGCTGGGGCCGGTGCTGGGTGGGCTGATCTACGACGCGTGGTCCAGCTATGCGTGGCTCTTCATCGGCGCGTTCGCGCTGGGCATCGGGGCCTTCCTGTCGGCGCTGGCGTTCACACGGTTGCCGCGGCGTGAGACCATCGCCGCGGCGGCGTGAGGTACCAGCGACCCGTCTTTCGCTTGGCTGCCTGGGCAGGCAGACGGCCGCGCCTGCCCACCAGATCCTCTCTGCTGAGCACGTACTCGGCGTCAGCCGAGCAGGGCGAAGCAGATGCCGCGAAACGTGCCGGCGAAGCACTCGCACAGGCGCTCGCCCCAGGCGGCGCCTCGAGCCCTTTGCTGATTCAAAACCAAGGGAGCTTCGCTGTCGGCGGGATGGTGAAGACGACCCCTGGAAGCTACGACAACAACAAGCCGACGGCGTCGGGGCAAGGTTTCCACGGCGACCACCTCTATGCGTTCTACCAGGTGCCGAAGGACCCGAAGGGCTACGAGTTCGACGGGGTCAGCCACCTCGGGACGTGACACGTGAGACCAGGCTGGCAATGATCCGCAATTGCAGCGCCGGATGCGTCACCTCACTACCACCTGGCTGCGACTCGCGCGACGGCACTGAATCTTTCGGAGGCTCAGTTCAGCCTTCTCAGCGTCCGAGAGAAGCGAGCAGGGGTCGATCGCGTCCGCGCTCGCCGCAGGTGCGAGCATCGCCGCAAGGACCGTGATGGCAAAAGCGTGACGGCTCATGACGGGCACCCCTGGTGGCGGCCAACAAGAAGCAGACGGCGAACCTGCCGCTTTGCACGACGACATTATTGCGAGGCCTGCTTCGGTGAGGCACGTCTTTACCCAGCAGCGGTTGGCCGTCCCCGGCCTCGCCCGCTCAGGCTTGCGTCGTGCCTGCCTGTGACTCGGTCGCCGGCACGGCGATGCCCAGGGCCAACGCCGTGCTCAGGAACCACAGGATCTCGAAGGCCGAGAGCCGGCCCGCCGCGGCCGCTTCGCCAACGCCCATGGCGCGCTGCGTCCAGGCGGTCACCAGCCGCGGCGTGCTCGGGCGCGCGAGGGCCGCAGGCTCGGGCGCGCGCGTGAGCTGGTAGCGGCCATTGATGGTGCGAGGCGAAACGCCCTGGTCGATGAGGACGTGCGTCAGGCCCCACAGCAAGGTCGACAGCCGCAAGGTGTGGGTCGCGCCCGGCCACGAAACGGCATCGGGCGCGCGTTGCGGGTCGGCCACATTCAACGGCCGCGCCAGCAGTTCGGCCTGCGACAGCGAACTCGTGATGTCGCCCGTTCGGAAGTCGACGACCAGGCCGTGCCCGTCACCCACGCCGACCAGCGTTCGTCGACGCTCGCCGGCGAGCAGTGCTCCGACCAGCTGGTCCCGCAATGCGTGCAGCGCCATGCGGGCATGCTCGCGCTGCACGGCGCCGCGCGCCAGCTCGTACAGCGCTGCGGCGGCTTCGAGCACATCGGTCATTTCACTGACCCGCAGCGGCGAGGCCACCGACAGGCCGCGCGGCGAGTCGGCCGGCGTCGCGCCGCGTGGCGTGAGCCGAACCAGCACCCGCGGTGGCGAGACGTACTGCGACCAGTCGTGCGGCACGAAGAGCGTGGTGCAGGCGGTGGCGTCTTCCACCCAGCGCAGGCGCAGGCCGGCCTGGCCGTCGAGCATGCGCGTCATCGAGACCAGCACGGCACGATCGCGTGCATCGAGGCCCAATGCGGCGATGTCGAGCGCACGCCCCGGCGGCGATGCGCTCGCAGAGGAGGGGCCGGCAGCAGGCGGGCCGAGGTGTTCGGATGGTTCTGGCATCGGGCGGGTCGAGTGCTCGCGGAGTGCACCGACGGCCAGTCTAGCGACTCGCCTGATGTTGTGCGGCCAGGGGTGGGTTCACGCCAAGTGGCACAAGGCGGTCATCGACCGACGCCCCTGTGCAAAAGAAGGCGCAAAAAATCACTAGACGACTGGTCTAATTCAGCTTAGAGTCCTGCCCATGCGCCCCGCCCATGACACTGTAGACACCCGCCGGAACATCCTCGACGCCGCTCAGCGGATCATGAGCGGAAAAGGTTTCTCGGCGGTCGGGTTGAACGAGATCCTGAGTTTTGCCAGTGTCCCGAAAGGATCGTTCTACCACTACTTCGAGTCCAAGGATGCCCTTGGCGAGGCGATGCTGACCGACTATTTCGATGCCTACCTGACCGACATGGATCGCACGCTGAACATGCCGGGTGAAAGTGCGGCGCAGCGGTTGATGAACTACTGGCTCCAGTGGGCGCTGACGCAGCAGAGTTTCGACTGCCAGGGCAAATGTCTGGCCGTGAAACTGGGCGCGGAGGTCGCTGATCTCTCCGAGTCGATGCGCCAGGCGCTCAAGACCGGCACGGCCGAAATCATCGGCAGAATCGCCGTCACCATCGAGGCTGGGGCAGCCGATGGTTCCCTGCAAGTTGAAGGTCGCGCCGATGAGGTCGCGCAGAACCTCTATCAACTCTGGCTGGGCGCCAGCGTGATGGCGAAGATCGTGCGCGACGTCCAACCGTTTGAAGCAACACTTCAGATGACGCGCCGGATATTGCACTTGCCCCGCCACTGATGGTGGGAAGGCCCGAAAGAATGCGCCCAGCGCATTTTTTTTGGGATCGATCACTAGACGACCGGTCTAATAGTGGCTCGGCCGACGTCCTGTTTTCCTCGCCACTGCACCTTTGAAAGGAATGAAGATGAAGATCCTGATTGTCCTGACCTCCCACGATCAACTGGGCGACACCGGCCTCAAGACCGGTTTCTGGCTGGAAGAACTCGCAGCCCCCTACTACGAGTTCAAGGCGGCCGGCGCCGACATCGTGCTGGCCTCGCCCCAAGGCGGCCAGCCGCCGCTGGATCCCAAGAGCAACACCGAAGCGTTCCGCACCGACGCGACCCGGCGATTCGAGGCGGACGCCTACGCCATGGCCGCGCTGGCAAGCACGGTGCCATTGGCCGAGGTCACGCACGAAGGATTCGATGCGGTGTTCTATCCCGGTGGGCACGGCCCGCTGTGGGACCTGGCCGAAGACCCGAACTCGGTCAAGCTGATCGAGACCACCTTGCAGGCCGGCAAGCCGGTGGCTTTGGTGTGCCATGCGCCGGGTGCCCTTCGCCACGCCAGGCGTGCGGACGGCCAGCCGCTGGTGAACGGCCTGAAGGTCACTGGCTTCACCAATTCCGAGGAAGCCGCGGTGGAGTTGACCGACGTGGTGCCATTCCTCGTGGAGGACGAGCTCAAGCGTCTTGGCGGTCGCTTCGACCGGGCGGCCGACTGGCAGTCCTTCGTGGTGCAGGACGGCCTCCTGATCACCGGCCAGAACCCGGCCTCGTCCGCGGAGGCGGCGACGCGTGTGATGGCGCAGCTGGCGCGCTGAACGATGTTGGCGCGAATCCGCGCGAGGCGCGCCGCATCCCTTTCCTGAACCCCGGCTGCGCGCTCCGCGAGCAGCGCAGACGGATTCCATTCACCCAGGGTAGTCCATGCCGAATCTTGTGAAAACGCTGCCCCTCGCGGATGCGAGGGCCATGGTCGCCGCCGCGGAGGCCCATGCGGCCGGGCTGGCCATCAACAAGGCCTTCACGGCCGCGATGTCCGGCAAGAGCGGCAAGCCGTCGATCGAGCCCGCGATGTCGCACCGCGCACAGAGCGCCGATATCCCCGCCGCGAAGGACAACTCCGGGCTGACCCTGGCCGCCGGTATCGCCTGCATCGTGCTGGTCGCCATCGACCTGCGCCCGGCCATCGTGTCGGTGGGGCCGCTGCTCGGACAGATCCGTGGCGACTTCGGAATCTCCAACGCGCAGGCCTCTCTGTTGACCGCGATCCCCAACCTCCTCATGGGCATGCTGGCTTTGCCCGCGCCGTGGCTGGCCCGGCGATTCGGCAGGGATCGCGTCATCCTGGCCGCACTCGCCGTGCTGAGCATCGCCACGCTGCTCAGGGCCTTCGTCCAAACGACGACGCAACTGCTGGTCACCACGGCAGGCGTGGGTGCAGGTATCGCGGTCGCCGGCGCCCTGATCTCGGGCTTCGTCAAGGCCCGCTTTCCGCGGCATGTTCCGTTGCTGATGGGTCTGTACGCAATGTCGATCGGCCTGGGCAGCACGCTGGCCGCAGCCGCGACCGCGCCCCTCGCAGCTATTGGCGGGTGGCGACTCGGAACGGGCGCTTGGGCGCTACCGGGGCTGACCGCCATCGCAGCGTGGTGGGTCGTGTCCCGATCCGAGGGAATCGGGCTGGCTCCTGTCTCAGCGGTTGCCGGAGCGCATCGCCATCCCCTGGGCTCGGCAAGCGCCTGGCTGGCGGCAGCCTACTTCGCGACCAACAACTTCCTGTTCTTCGGCTTCCTGTCCTGGATTGCGCCGATGTATCGGGAACTCGGTGCGACGCAAGCGTACGCAGGGATGCTGCTCGCCAGCTTCACGATGGCGTTCATGTTGTCCAACCCGCTGCCGGCATTGCTTTCCAGGCGCGAGGATCGCCGATGGTTGATCGGACTGTTCGCCAGCATCGCTCTTGTCGGGCTCTTAGCGACCGCAGTCGCGCCGAGGTTCATGCCCTTGGTGGCGATCCCCATCGTGGCATGCGGTATCGGTGCGTCGTTCTCGCTCGGCATGACACTTCCGCTCGACAACGTCTCGGGCCCGGAGGAGGCCAACTCCTGGACGTCTTTCGTGCTGTTCATCGGCTACTCTCTGGGAGCGCTCGGGCCTCTCACACTTGGGCTCCTGCGGGATCGAACCGGCAGCTTTCAAGCAGGCCTTTGGACTTTGGTGGCCGCCGCAGCGTTCATGGTGTCACTGGCTCCGTCTCTCACGCCGACACGCCGCCATGACAGGCTGCAGCGTGCCGGAGGGGCGGCGGCTCAACTCTCATGAGACGTTGGGGACAAATGCGCCCCGGGCGATGCAGGGGATGGCACGCGGCATTTGCGGGTCCGCGGCGTGCCCGCCGTGACGCAGTGGCACCTCCCAGGGCGGCATCGCCGCTCGCCGCTCAAGCCTTCACTTCGACCACCTGTTCGAAGCCGCCGAAGATCATGCGTTTGCCGTCGAAGGGCATCGGCGGGTTGCCGGGTGTGGACGGATCCATGCGCGGGTCTTCGATCATCTTCTTCATGCCTGCGTCACGCGTGGCYTYGTCCGGCCATTCGACCCACGAAAAGGCCACCGTCTCCTCACCCGTGGCCTGGACTGCGCGGCGGAAATCGGTCACTTTGCCGTCGGGGACGTCGTCGCCCCAACCTTCGATCACGCGGAGCGCACCCAGCTCGATGAACAGCGAGTCGAAATGGCGCGCGTGCTCGATGAACTTCTGCTTGTTGGCGGTGGGGACCGCGATCACGAAACCATCGATGTAGGACATGTCTTCACTCCTGTTGAATTGAACGATCGGCGCGCCCGCCTGAGGGCACCTCGTATCCAACGACGAACGACGGGCAGCCAGATCGACATGGCGTGCCTTTCAACAACACCCGCTCCCGGGCGGGAGCGCTACGTCTTGACCGCGGGCGCCTGATGCCGCTGACGGGCCGCAACACCCGCGACGAAGAGGCCGAATGCGTCGAGCAGCGGTGCGGCGTCGAAGGACGGGCCCTCCAGCGTCGCCAGCGCCTGCACGGTAGCTTCCAGTGTCGAGACCTGGTTGGCTCGCCGCGCCGCGCGAATCACACGGTAGCGGGTCGGCGCTGGCGCGTCCAGCGACAGCCGCGGCAGCGCCGCCAGGGTCGGGTGCTCCAGCAGCATGCGCAGGCTCTTGCGCCACGTCGCATCGATGACCACCAGACGCACAGGCGCACCCGCCGTTGTCCCAGGGGCTGACGACGCCGGGGCGGCAGGCACGTCTGGATAGAGCAGCCGCGTGTCCCTCCCAGGCCTCTGCAACAGTGCCGCCAGCGCCCCAGGCTCGAAGCGCTCGCCAACGACCACCTCGCAGTGCGCCAGAGACAGTCGCAGCAGCGCGACGCTGTTCTTGGCCTGTCGCTGTTCCTGCGGGTGCTGCAGAACCAGCACTTCGGTGCGATGGGCGGTCGCCTTCGTCAGCGCACACAAGCAGGTCACCTGCGGCCGCAGGCAGCGCGCGCAAGCCACGCGGCAGAGGGTTGACGTACCGTTCACGCCGGCATGTTCGCACGCCGAGGAAAACGACAATTGGGGGCTCATCCTTCAGACCCGGCCCGCGAAAGCCCGCCGCACCGCCACGGCCGCGGCCCATTGGGCGCCGCGCGCCTGCAGCAAGGCATCCTGCGCACGCAGCTGGCTGCGGTGCACGTCGAGCACGGTGTCCAGCCCGACGAGGCCGGCGTCGAACATCCGCTGGCTGCGGCGCGAGGCGTCGTTGCCGGCGCGCAGGGCCTGCTCCAGCGCGCTGGCGCTGGTGTCGGCAGCCGCCTGCTGCACCAGCGCGATTTCCGCATCGGCCAGGGCGCCGAGCATCGCCTTCTCGTACGCCGCCATGGCCTCCTCGGCCCGCGCTTCGTGGACGGCGATGTTCGAGCGGATGCGGCCCCCATCGAGGATCGGCAGCGACACCGTCAGCCCATAGCCGACGACCAGCGCGGGCGACGCACTCGCCCCGTCGACGGCCAGGCGCTCCTTGCGCCCGGCCCAGTCGAGCTGGATGCGGGGATAGAGGTCGCGCTTGGCCACGCCGAGACGCGCCGCGGCGGCCTCGACGGCGCGCGCCTGCAACTGCACGTCGGGCCGGCGCTCCAGCAGCTCTGCGGGCAGCGGCGCGGCAAGGCCCGCAGCCGGTGCGCCGGTGAAGGCGGCGCTGCCGAGCGCAGCCGTCGTCGAGGGCGCCCCGCCGCACAGCACGGCCAGTTGCCGCAGCCGGCTGCGCTGTGCGCCTTGCAGCTGGGCCGCGGCCGCCTCTTCCTGGCGCAGCTCGGCGAGGAGCCGGTCCGTGTCCAGCACGCTCGATTGACCGGCTTCGAAACGACGCCGCAGCACGTCGACCTGCCGCTGCAGCGTCGCGACGGCGTCCCGGCTCACGGCCTCGCGCTGCGCCAGCGCCTGGATCTCGAACCAGGCCGTGGCCACCTCGGCAGCGATCGCCACGCGCAGGGCCTGGTTCGCCAGCTCGGCGCCCTGCGCATCGCGCCGGGCCGCGGTGCCGGCCATCCCCTTGGCACCGAACAGGTCGAGCTCCCAGCTCGCACGGAAGCCGATCGACGTCACGTCGGCCTTCGGGTCCGCGCTCGAATCGCGCCCGCGGCTCGCAGCGGCCGCCAAGCCGAGCTGCGGCCGGCGATCCGCATCGGCCGCATCGACCCCGGCGCGCGCCTGGGCCACGCGCGCAGCGGCGATCCGCAGGTCGCGGTTGGCCTGCAGCGCGGTCTCGATCAGCGCGTSGAGCTCCGCGCTGCCGAAGTCCCGCCACCAGGCGTCGCCGGCACGGCCAGCCTCGCCCGCAACGGGCGGCGTATCGATGCTCCACGCAGCGGGAAGCGCCAGCGAAGGCTGCGGGGCCACGGCCGATGTGGCGCAGCCTGCCAGGGCCGACAGCAGCGCGACGCAGGCACCGACGTGGGTTCGGGCGAAGGGGGACATGAACGATCTCCGGTTGACGTGTCGATGGTAATTACTTTACTATACGTATAGTACAGTTTCAATCCTCGAGGAGGCCCTCATGACCAACCCACCGGGGCGCAGCAGCTCCCGCGAAAAGCTGCTCGACGCGGCGGCCGAGCTGATCACCCAAGGCAGCGTGCAGGAGCTGACCCTCGAAGCCGTGGCCGCGGCCGCCGGTGTCACCAAGGGCGGCCTGATCTATCACTTCAAGACCAAGGATGACTTGCTCGGCGCACTGGTCGAACGCATGATCGAGCAGCTCGACCAGCGCAGCCGCGACAAGGCAGCCAAACGCGGTGACACCACCAGTGCGCTGCTGCAGGCCCTGGTCGACGACACCTTCGACATGCCGCGCAGCGAGAAGCTGCTGCTGACGAACCTGCTCGCCGCCGTCACGAGCTACCCG
>NZ_JBFUFQ010000109.1:0-18817 GCF_056403355.1 Rhizobacter sp. P2_H3
CGGGGAGACGACACATGGCACTGCATCGCACGTCGGGTGAGGTCCCGGGCCTTGGCGCCCCTGGCGAGGCCGGACCGATCCCCCCGCTGGACGCCGCCCACGCCGAACACGTCGCAGCCGAACTGCTGCGCATGGTGCTGCTGCACACGCGCGCCGGCACGCTGCTCGCGACGGCATTCGCCGTGCTGCTGGCGGTCTACTGGTCAGGCTCCACCCCGCTCGACTGGGTGCGCGGCTGGATGAGCGTCAAGCTGACGGTGTCGGCCCTGCGGATCTTCTYGGCCCACAAGCATGCGCGCGCCGGACAGCCGGCCACCCGAGGCTGGCGGCACCTGACGTACGGCCTGCTGGCACTCGACGGCGCGGTCTGGGGGGTGGCGGGCCTCTGGCTGATGCACCAGCCGGTGCAGGTCTCGTCCTTCGTCGCGGCGGCGCTGGCCTGCGTGACCTGCGTGGCCACCTTCGGGTTGCAGGCACGGCTGCTGGCCACCGCGGCCTATGTGGGGCCGATCATGGTGCCCACGGCCCTCGGGCTGGCGCTGCGAGCCGACGAAGTCGGCGCGGTCGGCAGCCTCGGATTGCTGATGCTGCTGGGCCTGCAACTGCTGACGGCCCGCGCCGGCGAACGACGCCTCACCGCCAGCATCCTGCTGAGGGTCGAGGCCCAGGCGCTGGCGCAGGAGAAGGCAGCCGCACTCGAGTTGGCGCAGCGGCAGATCGAGGTCAAGACCCAGTTCCTCGCCAACATCAGCCATGAGCTGCGCACCCCGTTGCACGGCATCCTCGGCGTCGCACGGCTGCTCCATCTCGAGGCGTGCGAGCCTGCCGTGCAGCATCGCCTCGAGCTGATCGAGTCATCGGGCACCCACCTGCTGAGGTTGATCAACGACCTGATCGACGTCTCGCGCATCGAGACGGGGCACTTCCCGATCCGGCACGAGGTGTTCGACATCGTCACGCAGGCAGGCCTGGTGGGCGATGTGTTCGCCCTGCGCTGTGCCGACAAGGGCCTCGATTTCTCGATGACGCATGCGTTTCCCCGGCCCAGCTGGGTGGTGGGCGATGCCGCGCGGTTCAGGCAGGTGCTGCACAACCTGCTCGGCAACGCCATCAAGTTCACCGAGAGGGGCCGGGTGGAGATGAACCTCGTGCGCACGGGCGAGCCCGACATGGTGAAGGTCGAGGTGATCGACTCCGGGCCGGGCATCGCGCCGGGCGACCAGGATCACCTCTTCGATGCACCCAACCCACCGCCGCCCGGCACCGACGGCGCGCCGATGGGCAGCCGTGCCGGCCTCGGCCTCACCATCGCCCGGGAACTGGCCGAAGCGATGGGAGGCTCGCTGAGCGTGCTCAGCAAGACGGGCGTCGGCTCCCGGTTCGTGTTCATCGCCCGGCTTCCGGGCACGACGGCGCCCGGCGAAGCACAGGATGGCGCATCGCCGGCGATCCCGGTGATCGACCTGCGACGCGTGCTGGTCGCGGAGGATGATGATGTCTCCGCGCTGATCCTTTGCGCCTACCTGAAACAGCAGGGGCTGGTCCATGAACGCGTGGGCAATGGGCGCGAGGCCGTCGGGCGGGCGCTGCGCGAGTCGCAGCGACCCGACATCGTGCTGATGGACTGCCAGATGCCCACGATGGACGGACAGGCCGCCACCCGTGAGATCAGGGCACAGGAGCGCACCCTGCTCCTTCCCAGGGTGCCGATCATCGCGATCACGGCGACCTCGACCGACGAGGACCGGCGCGCCTGCGCCGATGCCGGCATGGACGACCTGCTCGCCAAGCCCTTCAACCGCCAGGAATTGATGCGGGTCCTGGCGCAATGGAGCGGCGTGCTGCCGTCGCCGGGCGTCACGCCGCCACACGAACCTCGTTCTGAGGCAGCATGGACTCTTTCGGGAACAGATTCACATCCGGATGGAAGGTCTCGATCATGAACGGATACAGCCCATGGCCCGACGCCAGCCAGGTGCGCTCGGCCGCCGTGACATCGAAGGCCAGGATGCGATGCGGCAGGTTGCCGGCATGCGCGAGCGGAACACGATCGTCGGGCCCGAGCACATCGGTGAATCCGAGCCCCTGGTAGATCCGGATCAGTGCGTTGCTGCGCGCACCGATCACCATCCAGCGCACCTGGCTCGCCAGGCAATACAGGTAGGCGGCCTTCATCAGGATGAGCCGGGTCTGCGGATCGGCACCCGGCATCACGGCCAGCCGGGTGAGCTCGGCGCGGGGCTCATCGGCCAGCCATCGCGGCAGGATCACGCTGCCCTCGAGCTGCAGCGGCATCGCCACATTGCGCTGGATCCGCGCGGTTCCGGTGGCGGCACCGGTGGCCTTGTCGCGGCACACCAGGATGGCCGTGCCGCGCCGGCCGTCCACGGCATCGGGGACGGCCAGGGTTTCCTGCATGTCGGGCAGATGATGCCCATAGGCGCAGGCACGGACGCCGCAGACATCCTGCAGGTCAGCAGCCGTGGCGGCGAGTGAAACGCTGAAAGTGAGGTGGCTTGTCGTCATGGTCGGACAGGAGGTTGGGATACCCCTGTGTGGCGTGGCACATCGCCACGTACCCACCCTATAGACAGGGACTCTCGTCGGTCCCGTTGAAAAGGACACGACCCAACACGAGTCGTAAGCCTGTGTTCCAAGTGCGTCGCCGTGCATCGATGTTCCCGGCCCATGCCGCCATTCGGCGATGATGGCCGTCCCTCATTGACCTCGGGAGTCACGGTTTGAAGACACCATTGATCGGCCTCACGGCCTGCCTGATCAGCCTGTCCACTTTTGCACAGGCCGACCTGGCGGCCAGCGCGGCGAAGGCGCAGGGCGCGCTGGTCACGCCGACCGGCCTCGTGTATCGCTCGCTGAAGGAGGGGTCGGGACCGAGCCCGGCGGCCACGGACCGTGTCCGCGTCCACTACCGCGGCACGTTCGCCGACGGGAAGGAATTCGACAGTTCCTACGCTCGCAAGGAGCCGGCGGAGTTCCCGTTGAACCGGGTGATCAAGTGCTGGACGGAAGGCGTGCAGCGCATGAAGGTGGGCGGCAAGGCGCTGCTGGTGTGTCCGCCGGCCATCGCCTACGGGGAGGCTGGCGCCGGGGGTGTCATCCCGCCGAATGCCACCTTGCAGTTCGAGGTGGAACTGCTGGGCATCGCCGGCAAGTGAGCCACCGCGGCCTGCGCCGGGCGGCGATGCTCACTGGCGTTCAGTGCAGGTCGCTGCGCATCACGGCCGGCGTCGCGTACTCGCGACCGACGACGGCTCGGGCATACAGGTAGTTGGTGCGGGCGCGGTCGCTGAGTGCGTCCATCTGCACATGCCCCTCGGCATCGCAAGGAAAGGCCAGGGCCCGGCCTTCGTTGAACAGCGACTGGAACCGGATTTCGTAGCGTGCGATTTGCGAAGTAGAGCTCATGTCAGCCTCCGTGGAGCACCTTGCCTGGGAGTGGTCGTCGACCTCAACAAGCCCAAACTCGATGACTGAAGATTAGGCGCTGCCCGGCGACTGCGCTGTCAGGGCCCCTCGTTGCAGGGGGTCAGAAAAACTCCAATCCCCGTGTCAGTGCGAAGGGTCCGTCCGACAGGGAGAGCAGCCATTGCCTGACAACCTTCCAATCCAGACTAGGCCGTCGCGACCGCCGGCATCCGCCGCCGACCGAAGATCGCGATGGCCAGACGAAAAAAAGCCGGGCAAGCCCGGCTTCTTCGTCTCAGGCCGGGCCTGATTACTTGGCAGCCGAAGCAGCCGGAGCAGCGCCTTCGGCCTTCTTCTTGTCAGCCTTGTGCTTCTTGTGGGCAGCGGCCTTCTTGGCGGGAGCCGAAGCGGCATCGGCCGTGGCAGCGGCTTGGGCGAACGAACCCACGGCGAAAGCGGACAGGACGGCGGCAACGATCAGAGACTTGGTCATGGTGTATCCCGAATTGGATGGAAGTCGTTCTGCTCGACTTCCTGAAGCTGGCCCGGCTGTTGCCCGGCTTGTGTCCACAACGGGCTTTGTTGACGATTGGTTGACGTTAAGAACCGCAAAGGCAAGTACGAGATATATGTCGTCACGTTACGCCACGGCGTCCAACAATGACCCCAGCACCTCGTCCTGCACCTTCACGGTGCGCAGGTTGGCCTGATAGGTGTAGCTGGCCGACATCTGCTCGACGGCATCGGCCTCCAGCGAACCGCCGGTCTGCCGTTGCGCAGCGATCTCGGCCTGCACGCCGCCTTCAGGCTGCGCCTGCTGGACGACCTGCTGGCGCCGAAAACCCGGGGTCTGCGCATTGGCGACGTTGTGGGCGGCGCTGTCGAGCCGCAGCTGGGCGGCGTACAGGCCGGACAGGCCGATGGAGAAGGTGTTGGACATGGCAGGACCTCGCTTGCGGCGATATCGGCCGTTCCTGCGCCGACTTGAGCGATTCCAGGCAACGGGTTCAAACCATCGCCGCGCCGACCGTCGCCCGCACCGGAATGCCGGCCGGATCGAACCCCTCCAGGCAGAACACGTTGACGCCGACGAAATCGGGCGTCACGCGCTTGCGATGGAACGGGTAGATGCCGCAGGTGCTGCAGAAGAAATGCCGCGCGGTGTGGGTGTGGAACCGGTACTCGCTGAGCGACGCCTCGCCGGCGAGCAGCGTGAACAGGCTCTCGTGCACCTTCACCATCAGCGCGTTCTTGCGCCGGCAGATCGAGCAGTCGCAGGTGGTCAGCTCGGGAAAGTCGGTCTTGATCGCGAAGCGCACCGCCCCGCAATGGCAACTGCCCTGCCACGTCTGCACCGGCCGGTCTGCACTCATGCCGCAGCCACCAGCTCGCCATAGCGCCCGAGGTCGATGTTGCCGCCGCTCAGGATCACCCCAACACGCAGGCCACGCAGGCCGGCCAGCGGCAGCACCCCCTCGAGCACCGCCGCCGCCCCCAGGCAGCCGGTCGGCTCCACGACCAGCTTCATGCGCTCGCCGATGAACCGCATCGTGCGCGCCAGCTGCGCATCGCTGACGGTAAGGATGTCGCGCACGCGGTGCTGGATCACCGGAAAGGTCAGCGCACCCACCAGCTGCGTCTGCGCCGCATCGGCAATGGTCTGCGGCACCGGGATGCTGACGCGTTCGCCGCGCCGGAACGACTGCTGCACATCGTTGCCGGCCTCCGGCTCGACGCCATACACCGCGCAGTCGGGCGACAGGTGGTTGGCCGCCGTCGCGCTGCCGCTCAGCAGCCCGCCGCCGCCGGTGCAGACGAACAGCGCATCGAGCGGACCGACCTCCTCGATCAGCTCCTTCGTGGCCGTGCCCTGCCCCGCCATCACCAGCGGATGGTCGTACGGCGGAACCAGCGTCAGGCCGCGCTCGGCGGCGAGCCGCTGGCCGATCGCCTCGCGGTCGTCGCGGTAGCGGTCGTACAGCACGACCTCGGCGCCATAGCCGCGGGTCGCGGCGATCTTGAGGGCGGGTGCGTCCTGCGGCATCACGACCACCGCCGGCATGCCCAGCAGGCTGGCGCACAGCGCGATCGCCTGCCCATGGTTGCCCGACGACCAGGCGATCACGCCGCGGCGGCGCTGCGCGGCGTCGAGCTGCACCAGCGCGTTGTAGGCGCCGCGGAACTTGAACGCGCCCATGCGCTGCAGGTTCTCGCACTTGAAGAACACCTGCGCGCCGGTGCGCTGGTTCGCGGTGCGCGAGGTGGCGACCGGCGTGCGGTGGGCCACTCCTTCGAGGTGGGCGGCAGCGATGTCGACATCGCGCCAGGAGATCGGCAGGTCCATCGTCGGGGTCCGGAAAAAGCGGAGGGTGCATCGAGCGTAGCCCAGCCTGCGCGCGCCGTGACTGTGCCCCCGCAGCGATTGATACAGTGCCTCGGCACAGCCCCCTGCCCTGTAGCTTCACGCGCCGCGGCGGCGCCCCCAAGCTCGTCTCCACCGTGAAGGAGACGCGATGAACGACCTGCTGCCCCTGCTGAGCTACTCGCTGCTGATGTCGGCGACGCCCGGTCCGAACAACATCCTGCTGACCACCTCGGGCGCGAACTTCGGCTACCGGCGCAGCCTGCCGCACCTGCTCGGCGTCAGCATCGGCGGCGGCGTGCAGACCTGGCTGGCCTGCCTGGGGCTCGGCACGCTGCTGGCGGACCACCCGGCCGTCCACGACGTGCTGCGCATCGCCGGCGCGCTGTTCCTGCTGTGGATGGCGTGGAAGCTGACGACGCCGGTGGTGTTCGGCACCGAGCTCGCGCAACCGGTCGGCTTCTTCGAGGCCGCCGCGTTCCAGTTCGTCAACCCGAAGACCTGGCTCAAGTCGGTCACCGTCGCGACGGTCTTCATGCCGGCGGGCATGCCGACCGGCGTGGCCGCGCTGCTGGTGCTGGCGATCACGCTGGCCACCAACTTCCCGTGCATCTCGATGTGGACGCTGTTCGGCGCCGGGCTGCGCCGGGTGCTGACGCGCCCCGGCTGGCGCGAGGCATTCAATGCCATCATGGCGGGATCGCTGGCCGTGCTGGCCGTGCTGTTGCTGACCCGCTGAACATGTTCTCCCTCGACCGCGACTCCCCCGCGCCGCTCGCCGACCAGATCGAGACCCGGCTGCGTGCGCTCGTCGAGGGCGGGCGCCTGTCGGCCGGCGCGAAGCTGCCGTCGATCCGCACGCTGGCGCGGCAGCTCGGCGTGAGCCCGAACACCGTGGTCACCGCCTACGACCGGCTGGTCGCGGCGGCCGTCGTCGAGTCGCGCGGCACGGCCGGCTTCTTCGTCTGCGAGACGGCGGCGCCCCCGGTGCTCGATGCCATGCTCGAAGCCGGCGAGGAGCAGGACGCCGTCTGGCTCGTGCAGCAGGCCCACGACCAGCGCGCCGGCGTGCTGCCGGTGAGCGCCGGTTCGCTGCCGGTGTCGTGGCTGGAAGACGCCATCCCCGCCATCGTCGTGCAGCGCGGCCTGGCGCGCGCCAACGGCGGCATGGCAGCGCGCTGCCCGCCGCAGGGGCTGCCCGAGCTGCGCGAGCGCATTGCCACGCTGATGCGCGGCCAGGGCATCGCGGCCGATGCGAACCGCATCCTGACCACCTACGGCGGCACCCACGCGATCGACCTGATCTGCCGCGCCTTCCTGCAGGCGGGCGATGCGGTGATGGTCGACAACCCCGGCTACCACCTGCTGTTCGACCGGCTGCGGCAGATGGGCGTGCGCATCCTGCCGATCGCGCGGCGCCACGACGGCCCCGACCTGGCGCAGATCGAGGCCGCCTGCACCGCGCACCGGCCGCGCATGTTCTTCGTTCAGAGCGTGCTGCACAACCCGACCGGCTGGAGCAGCAGCGCGGCCAACCTGCACCGCATCCTCGGGCTGGCCGACCGGCACGGCTTCCTGCTGGCCGAGGACGACGTGCAGAGCCACTTCCACCCCGGCCACCCGACGCGCCTCGCGCAGCTGTCGGAGCTGCGCAACGTCATCTACTACTCCAGCTTCTGCAAGGCGCTGAGCCCGGCGCTGCGCCTGGGCTACATCGCGGCCGAGCCGCAGTGGCTGAAGCCGCTGCTGCGCGAGAAGATCCTCTCGGTGCTGACCACCGCCTCGCTGAACGAGCACGTGCTGCTCGAGCTGCTGTCGACCGGGCGCTTCCGCAAGCACGTCGACCGGCTGCAGCAGAAGCTCGGCACCGCGCGCGGCCTGGCGACCCGCCAGCTGAGGCAGGCCGGCGTGCTGCTCGACCACCCCGGCGAGGGCGGCCTGTTCCTGTGGGGCACGGTGCCGCACGGCATCGACATCGACGAACTGGTGAAGGATGCCTACCGCAACGGCATCCTGCTGGTGCGCGGCGCCACCTTCATGGCCGACAACGCCGGCGACCCGCACCTGCGCTTCAACGTGGTGTTCAGCCAGCACGTGCGGCTGGCCGAGTACCTGACGCAGCGGCTGTCGGCGGCATCGGCCGCGAGCCGCGTGCTGGCCCGTGCGGCTGCCCGCTGAACGCCCTTCGAAGGCGCGCACCGATAATCGGGCGCATGACCCAAGCGCCCCCGCCCTCGCTCTCCGCCGCATTCAGCCAGCTGCCGCTCTCCGCCGCGACCCTCGAGAACCTGTCCCGCCTCGGCTACGAGACGATGACGCCGATCCAGGCCGCCAGCCTGCCGATCGCGCTGTCCGGCCACGACCTGATCGCGCAGGCCAAGACCGGCAGCGGCAAGACCGCCGCGTTCGCGCTCGCGCTGCTGGCGCGCCTCGACGTGAAGCGCTTCGAGGTGCAGGCGCTGGTGCTGTGCCCGACGCGCGAGCTGGCCGACCAGGTCACGCAGGAGATCCGGCGCCTCGCGCGCGCCGAGGACAACGTGAAGACGCTGACGCTGTGCGGCGGCGCGACGATGCGCCCGCAGATCGCGAGCCTGGAGCACGGTGCGCACATCGTCGTCGGCACGCCCGGGCGCATCCTCGACCACCTGGAGCGCGAGACGCTGTCGCTCGCCGCGCTGAACACGCTGGTGCTCGACGAGGCCGACCGCATGCTCGACATGGGCTTCTTCGACGACATCGTCGCGGTGGCCAAGCGCTGCCCGAAGCAGCGCCAGACGCTGCTGTTCTCGGCCACCTACCCGGACGGCATCGCCAAGCTGAGCCAGCAGTTCCTGCGCGAGCCGCGCGAGGTGAAGCTCGGCGAGCAGCACGCGGCCGCGAAGATCCGCCAGCGCTTCTACGAAGTGCGCGACGACGAGCGGCTGCATGCCGTCGGCCTGCTGCTGAACCACTTCCGCCCGGCCAGCACGATCGCGTTCTGCAACACCAAGCAGCAGTGCCGCGACCTGGTCGAGGTGCTGCAGGCGCAGGGCGTGCAGGCGCTCGCGCTGCACGGCGACCTGGAGCAGCGCGACCGCGACCAGGTGCTGGTGCAGTTCGCCAACCGCAGCTGCCCGGTGCTGGTGGCCACCGACGTGGCGGCACGCGGCCTCGACATCGCGCAGCTGGAGGCGGTGATCAATGTCGACATCACGCCCGACCCCGAGGTGCACACGCACCGCATCGGCCGCACCGGCCGCGGCGATGAAGAGGGCTGGGCCTTCAGCCTGGCGAGCATGGACGAGATGGGCCGCGTCGGCCAGATCGAGCAGGTGCAGGGGCGCGAGTCGCAATGGCACAAGCTCGCCGAGCTGACGCCGAGCGGCGGCGGGCCGCTGACCGCGGCGATGCGCACGCTGCAGATCCTCGGCGGGCGCAAGGACAAGATCCGCCCCGGCGACGTGCTGGGCGCGTTGACCGGCGAGGCCGGCTTCACCGCGGCGCAGGTCGGCAAGATCCAGGTCGGCGAGTTCTCGACCTACGTGGCCGTCGATCGCGCGATCGCGAAGCAGGCGCTGCAGCGGCTGAACAGCGGCAAGCTGAAGGGCCGCAAGGTGAAGGTGAGGTTCCTGGACGAGGCATCGGCCGAATGAGCGGCGGTGAAGCCGGCAGCGCCGCGCCCTTCGAAGCCGTCGTCGAGCCAGGCGGTTTCCGCTTCGCGGCGCCTGCGAAGCAAGGCTTGGTGAAGTCGGCGCAGCTCGCCGGGCTGCGGCTGCCGAGCTCGTGCCGCAACGGCACCTGCCGTGCCTGCATCTGCAAGCTCGTCAGCGGCCGCATCGAGTACCCGATCGAGTGGCCGGGCCTGAGCGCCGAGGAGAAGGCCGAAGGATTCATCCTGCCGTGCGTGGCCCAGCCGCGCAGCGATCTCGTGATCGATGCGCCCGCCGCGCGGCCGCTGACGTCATGAGCGCCCGCCCCCATCCGCCGCGCACGATGCAACTGGTCGCGCTGTTCGAGGCGATCAAGGGCCTGGCCGTGCTGGCCGGCGGCTTCGGGCTGCTGTCGCTGCTGCACCGCGACGTGCGGCACCTGGCCGAGGCGCTGGTCGCCGGGTTGCACCTCGACCCGGACCGGCACTTCCCGCACATCTTCCTGGAAGCCAGTTCGCAACTCACCGATGCACGGCTGTGGCTGCTGGCCGGCCTGGCGGCGCTGTACGCGAGCGTACGGCTGGCCGAAGCGTATGGCCTGTGGCGCGGCTACCGCTGGGGTGCCTGGCTGGGCGCCGCGGGTGGTGCGATCTACGTGCCGGTGGAGCTCTACGAGTTGCTGCAGCATGTGAGCGCGCTGCGCGTCGCGACGCTGCTGCTGAATGTTGCGGTCGTGGTCTACCTGCTGTGGATGCTGGAGCGGCAACGGCGCGCGGAAACGGTCATCAACGTCGGATAGCGGCGCTGCGGCCCCCAAGCCGAACAGACAGATACCCGCCCTTTACCTCGCAGCAACGCGGGCGCGTCAACATCGAGGCGACGGCACCCGTTGTCATGGCAAGGCCGCTGTACGGCCTGCAGGAGACCCCCGATGAAACGCTTTCTGAACCGCCGCATGTTGGGCCTGGTCGGCATCGTTGCCGTGACGCAATTGCTGAGCGCCTGCATCGTCGTGCCACCCCGTGGCTACCGCCAGCGCACCGTGATCGTCGAACCGGCGCCGTACTACGGCCCGGGCCCCGGCCGCGACTGGCGTGACCACGACCGGCGCGACTGGGACGGCCACCGCTGATTCGGGGCTGATATCGTGGCCGCTCCCTGTTCTCACGGAGTCGGCCCATGTTTCTCTCGCGTTCCGTTCCGCGCGCGCTCTGCGCCGCACTGGCTTTCATCGCRACGCCGTGGGCCGGGGCCGCGCCACCGACCGTCGCCGAGGTGATCGAACGCTCGGCCGCCAGCGACTGGCGCCCGCTGGCGCCGGCCGACACCGTCGTGATGGAGCTCGCCGATCCGCGCAGCGGGCCGATCGTCATCGAACTCGCCCCGCGCTTCGCGCCGCGGCACGTCGAGAACATCCGCACGCTGGCCCACGAGGGCTTCTTCGACGGCCTCGCGGTCGTGCGCGTGCAGGACAACTACGTCGCGCAATGGGGCGACCCGGATGCCGAATCGGCCGACAAGGCCCGGCCGCTGGGCAGCGCGCATCGCAAGCTGCCGGCCGAGTTCTCGGTGCCGCTGAAGGGCCTGCCGCTCACCCGGCTTCCCGACCTCGACGGCTGGGCCCCGGTGACCGGCTTCGTCGACGGCATGCCGGTGGCGGCCGATCCGCGCAGCGGCCGGGCCTGGCTGACGCACTGCTACGGCATGGTCGGCGCGGGCCGCGACATGGCGGTCGACAGCAGCAACGGCAGCGAGCTGTACGCGGTGATCGGCCAGGCGCCGCGCGGGCTGGACCTCAACATCACGCTGGTCGGGCGGGTGCTGCAGGGGATCCAGGAACTGGCCTCGCTGCGGCGCGGCACCGCGGAGATGGGCTTCTACGCGCAGCCCGACCAGCGTGGCGGCATCCGCCGCGTGCGGCTGCTGGCCGACATGCCCGATGCCGAACGGCCGGCGCTCGAGGTGATGCGCACCGGCACCGCGACCTGGCGTGCCCTGCTCGAGGCCCGGCGCGTGCGGCGCGAGGAGTGGTTCGTRCACAGCCCGCGGCACATCAATGTCTGCAATGCGACAGTGCCGGTGCGGGTGAAGAAAACTTCTGGGTAGTCGGGCCGCGCAATGGGGTAGGCCATGAACCCGATGGAACTGTTTGTCCTGCGGCGTGACACAGGCTGCAATTCATCATCGGGCGAGAAATGTCATGCTCCTCTTCAGGAAGATCCGGGAGTTCGTGTCTCCCACAACGCAAAGAAACGCACAGCCAGAGCGTGAGACAAGAACATCGTTGAAGTTCCAACGAAGCCGTTCGACTGAGCATCTGGAAGCACTTCTGCCTGAATCGACGCAACCCGGGAMAGCCGCGAGACGGTGGTCGCTACCGATCCTGAAGCCTCGAGAAACAGCCACCGAGAAGGAAATACGCCGCACTCGCAAGAACATGCAATCTGTCGCTGCGACCCTCAATGTGTTTTCCCCCGACCAGCGGCCCTTGATGTTGGATCTGGCCGGTCAACTGGCCAAATACAAGGACATGGTCCCGACCACGTCGGTGGTCATCTCTGATGATGAGCAAAGTTTCTGCGCCATCCGATTCGAACTGCAGGCGCACAGCGGCGGCAACATCGTGGTCGTGGAACAGACCGTACGGCATCGCGACATGATCGACATCAGGCGGGAGCCTGCTCTCACCTTTTCACCACAGCAGCTCAAACAAGGCAAAGCTCAGTTGGAGACCGCGTGCACTTGGCTAGCCTTCGATGCCGCTGATTTTCACAATGAGCGACCGATCTTCCGGCCTCTCGTCACGGACGCAAGCTCAGACGCTTTCTCAGATTGAGACCGTCGCCCCCGGTTGCCGCACCGACTCGGGGCCCTCTTCACCATCCTCCGCCTCCTCCCCCAGGAACCCCCCGCTCTGATGCGCCCACAGGCGCGCATACAACCCGCCCTGCGCCAGCAGGCTGCGGTGGTCGCCCTCCTCGACGATGCGCCCCTTGTCGAGCACGATCAGCCGGTCCATCGCCGCGATGGTCGACAGCCGGTGCGCGATCGCGACCACCGTCTTGCCTTCCATCAGCCGGTACAGGCTGGCCTGGATCGCCGCCTCGACCTCGGAGTCGAGCGCGCTGGTGGCCTCATCGAGCAACAGGACCGGCGCGTCCTTCAGCATCACGCGGGCGATCGCGATGCGCTGGCGCTGGCCGCCGGAGAGCTTCACGCCGCGCTCGCCGACATGCGCGTCGTAGGCCTGGCGCCCCTTCGGGTCGGTCAGCCCCTGGATGAACTCATGCGCCTCGGCGCGCCTGGCCGCGGCGGTCATCTGCAGATCGTCGGCATCGGGCCGGCCGTAGAGGATGTTGTCGCGCACCGAGCGGTGCAGCAGCGAGGTGTCCTGCGTCACCATGCCGATCTGCGCACGCAGGCTGTCCTGCGTCACGCCGGCGATGTCCTGCCCGTCGATCAGCACGCGGCCCGATTCGACGTCGTAGAAGCGCAGCAGCAGGTTCACGATCGTCGACTTGCCGGCGCCCGAGCGCCCGACCAGCCCGATCTTCTCGCCCGGGCGGATGTGCAGCGACAGGCCGTCGATCACCGGCTTGCTGCCGCCGTATGCGAAACCGACCTGCTCGAAGCGGATCTCGCCGCGCGTCACCGACAGCGTGCGCGCATCGGGCCGGTCGACCACCGCCTGCGGGCGCGACAAGGTGTTGATGCCGTCGTGCACCGTGCCGATGTGCTCGAACAGCGACGCCATCTCCCACATGATCCAGTGCGAGATGCCGTTCAGGCGCAGCGCCATCGCGGTGGCCGCCGCGACCGCGCCGATGCCGAGTTCGCCCTGCACCCACAGCCACAGCGTGGCGCCGGTGGTCGACATGATCAGCCCGATGCTCAGGCTGTGGTTCACGATCTCGAAGCCGCTCACCAGCCGCATCTGCGCATAGGCGGTCTGCATGAACTCCTGCATCGCCGAGCGCGCGAAGCCGGCCTCGCGCTGCGCGTGCGAGAACAGCTTGACGGTGGCAATGTTGGTGTAGGCGTCGGTGATGCGGCCGGTCATCAGCGAACGCGCATCGGCCTGCGCCTGCCCGATCTTGCCCAGCCGCGGCACGAAGTAACGCAGCGCCGCGATGTACAGGCCCAGCCAGCCGAGGAAGGGCAGCAGCAGGCGCGCGTCGAAGGTGCCGACCACCGCGGCCATCGTCGTGAAGTAGATGATGACGAAGACGAGCACGTCGGTGAGGATCATCACCGTGTCGCGCACCGCGAGCGAGGTCTGCATGACCTTGGCCGCGACGCGGCCGGCGAACTCGTCCTGGTAGAAGTTCATGCTCTGCGCGAGCATCAGCCGGTGGAAGTTCCAGCGCAGGCGCATCGGGAAGTTGCCGGCCAGCGCCTGGTGCTTGAAGAGCGTCTGGAACGCCGCGGCGATCGGGCTGACCAGCAGGATCGCCGCCAACAGCAGCAGCGTGAGGCTGTGCGTGGGCCACAGCTCGGCGGGCTTGGTTGCGCCGAGCCAGTCGACGACGCGGCTCATCATGCTGAACAGCATCGCCTCGAACACGCCGAACGCGGCGGTCAGCAGCATCATGCCGAGCACGAAGCGGCGCGAGCCCAGCGTGCACGCCCAGACGAAGGCAAAGAAGCCGCGCGGCGGCGGCACCGGCACGGCATCGGGATACGGGTGCAGCAGGTTCTCGAAGTAGCGGAACACGCGAGGGATCTCCACGGGTGGGGCGGGAACGCGAAACAGGGTGGCATGGTGGCGCCGAGGGCGGGAGCTTATCCGCTCGCTGCTGCCATCGACTGACAAGCGTTGCTTTCCTTACCCTTTTCGAACGATGGGCGCGCGCGGAGCACGGCACAATCCCATCCCATCAAGGCGACAAACCGACCGCACCACTGGGCGGAATCCGGAACCCGTACCCGGCGCCAAGACTCCGTCTCGTTCGACTCCGAGCGATGTTCGGTAGCTACAAGGGCCACCCTGCGGTGGCCCTTTTGCTTTTCGGGGTTCGTGTGGAACCGGCGGAGCGTCACGGTGACTCAGTGCTCGTTGTTCATTTCCGAACATCTTGCTCCACGGAGTTGTCGTGATTCCTCGACCCAAGCTAGACCTTTCCAACCCAGGCATCCACCCAGTTGCTCCCGACACAACGGCCAACGCGGATGAACAACCCCGCCCGCCATCAATCCGGGAGCGCATGGATGAAAACATCGACCACGCGAACAGGCTTCTCGAACTGCTCAAAAGTCTCGAGCCGCCGCAAGAAGATCCTTTCATCACAACGACATCCGAGGGGCGCGACGGAGGCGCTCCGTTGAAACGCTTCAATGCCGTGCCAGCCTTGCCGACTGCTTCGTCGATCGACCTCAAGGAACGGGGGAAAAAAGCGCTCGCTTCACGAACCGACAGCCATATCCACAGCCCACGGACGAAGCTCTCGTCACTTGGCTCGGCCAGATCGGACACCCGCGACGGGAAGCGTACGGCCACATCCAGTTCACCGAGGCGATCGACGATCGTTGACGAGAAGCCAAAAGTGACCCGCTTTCACCAAGGCAGTTTGCGCTCTACACCACCGCGCAACATTGACGATGACAGGCCGGAACGCAAGGTGAAGTTTGAAGAAAAGTCGAAGCCGCTGCTGCAGCGACGTCATGCGCACACGACACTTCACAAGTTTGCTGCCCGTACTGAGTCCTCCGTGAGTTCGCCAACGGCCTCGCCTCGCAAGCCTTCTCGCCTCGGGCGGCTTCTCTCTCGGCCCCACGAGGGAAAACCTCCAAACTCATCACACCAGCCCGTCGATCAGAAAAAGACCGCCAGGCGCGCATCCCTTCCAGACCGGTCGCGCACCGAGGGCAAGCAGACGCTTCAAGATGGTTTCGTCAAGCGCATCAACAAGAGCCTGTCGCCACGCAAACATGGGGACGTGGATGGTACCGAATTGCAACCCAAGTCGCCCGCGCGGCCTGAAGAGACGATCCGGCTGTTGAAGGCGGAGACTCGTTCCTGGAAGGACGCTCACGATCAATTGCTGGGCGAGAACGATCAGTTGAAGCAACGCGTCCGCCAATTGACACAGCAAATTGAAATGCTCCTCGCGGAGAAGAGCGAAAAGCAATAGACCTCGCTGATGCCGGAACCGATCCTTCATTCGAACCCACTCACGGGCTCCGATCCTTATCCTGTGCAGGAGTGCATCGATGAAGCCGTATGGAACGTCTGCCGCAGAGCTCTCTCGCATGACAGATCAATCTGACGCCCCCAGCGAGGTCAGCCCGAAAACACCGGAAATTTTGGCCACTGTAGAGCGAGGGCGCTCCGCCGCCCACGTCTCATTGAGTCCAATCACGGACGCCAGCACCGCAGACGATCTGCATCGTCCGATCACGAAAGTCGGGAAGCGACCGAAGTCCAATCCGCCAGCGACGCGCGCCACGCTCGGAGATCCTCAAAACTCGGACAAGTCACCCAACGCTGGAGTGATCCGGCGGCACAAGTTCGGCCAGGCCAAACGTACGAATTCCAGAGATTTGCGGGTACAGGCATCCAAGGCAATCAGCCGCCGGACGATTCACCTGCCACAGACGACGCCCATACCGGATGAGCCACCATTGGGTTCACCCTTGCGTGGTCGGTATTTCGCCGAGTTGTTGAACCTTGATCCCGGTACGATCGCTGACTTGACGGCGCAAAAGGAGAGTCGCCCGCAGCCCGAGGGCCTGGAAAGGTCTCGATCTCCGCAACTCTTCCCAGCGCTGACAGACCGTCGGAGACCTGTCACCGATCTCCAATCGGTTCCGAACACACCCCCTAAAGTGCCTCTCGCGGCGAGGAGACAACCCACGGCGCATGCGCGTTCGACCTCTGTACCAAGCACGCGCACACCCTGCCGCCATTCGAGCCGATGGTGATCAAGATGTCGCCCTCCGACCCACCCCATCCGGCATCTCGCCGGGCGGCGCTGCTGCTTGCGCCCGATCGCGCCACGCCCCAACAACGACAACGTGCATCTGGATCGAAGAGAGAAGCGACCACATCGGGCCCCGAGACGCAACAAGCCAACATCGAGCGAATCGTCACCCAGTGGAAGACCTCGCGTCAGGCGATATCACCCGACTCTTCCAAGGACAGTGAACTGACCACCGATCACTGAACAAAAATCCAGGAAACGCGGGACCGGCACGCTGCCGGTCGCCGCCTGGGATCAGCCCTTCGCCGGCGCCACGCTCAGCTGGTTGTCGACGCTGACCACCCCCTTCACGTTCGACGCCAGCTGAGTCGCGCGCTCGCGCGCCGCCTCGCTCGGCGCCGTGCCGCGCAGCGCGACGCGCCCGTTGTCGGTGTCGACGTTGATCTTCAGCGCGCTCAGGCTCGAGTCCTTCGCCAGCTCGGCGTTCACGGTCGTCGTGATCACCGCGTCGGCGACCTTGTCGCCCGCCTTGTCGGTCGCCGACTTGGCGTCCTGTGCGAGGTCACGGCCGGCCTGCTTGGCCTGGTCCATGCCGCGCGATGCATCGGCCTGCATGTCGCGGCCCTTCTGCTCGGCCTGCGCGATGACGCTGTCGTTCGTGTTCGCCGCGGTCGATTCCGCTGCCTCGCGCTTGCCGCAACCGGTGAGGGCCACGCCCGCGAGCAGGACTGCAGCGGCCGTCGTCGTCAGAGTGTGCTTGTTCATGGTTCTCTCCTGTCATGCGCCCGAGGGCGATCTGGTTGAGCGAGTTGCAGCGGCACCGATGCCACCGCAGCCTTGTCCTGAGACGGCACAACCTTAGGCGCAACACGGTGCGAGCGCCGTCAGTCGGAGGCGTCGATGCCTGTCGGACGACGCCCACACGTCGCGCATCGCGGCGCCGTCCGACACCACCTTGCTCCGACTGCCTACAAGCCTCTTCCGCCATCGGTCGGACAGTGCTGCTCCATGAAGACCTTCACCGCTTCGCTGACCCTCCTCGCGCTGGTCGCCTGCGGCGGCCCCGCCACGCTGCAGGTCGCCGACGGCACCGGCCCGAACCCGAAGCTGCCGCCGCCGGACAAGAGCCTGATCCCCCTCGTCAACATCGCGCCGGCCACCGGCTGGCCGAGCGGCGTGAAGCCGACCGCGGTCGCGGGCACCGAAGTGCAGGCCTTCGCGAGCGGCCTCGAGCACCCGCGCTGGCTCAGCGTGCTGCCCAACGGCGACGTGCTGGTCGCCGAAACCAACGCGCCCCCGAAGCCCGACGACGGCAAGGGCATCCGCGGCTGGTTCATGAAGATGACGATGAAGAAGGCCGGTGCCGGCGTGCCCAGCGCGAACCGCATCACGCTGCTGCGCGATGCCGATGGCGACGGCATCGCCGAGACGCGCAGCGTGCTGCTCTCGAACCTGCAGTCGCCGTTCGGCATGGCGCTGGTCGGCAACAGCTTGTACGTGGCCAACACCGATGCCGTCGTCCGCTTCGACTACACGCCCGGCGCGACGAGCCTGCCGGGCAGCGGCACCAAGGTGGTCGACCTGCCCGGCGGCACGCTCAACCACCACTGGACCAAGAACCTGATCGCGAGTGCCGACGGCAGCAAGCTCTACGTGACGGTCGGCTCCAACAGCAACGTCGGCGAGAACGGCCTCGCCGCCGAGGAAGGCCGCGCGGCGATCTGGGAGGTCGACGCGAAGACCGGCGCGCACCGCGTGTTCGCCTCCGGCCTGCGCAACCCGAACGGCCTCGCCTTCGAGCCGCAGACGGGTGCGCTGTGGACCGTCGTCAACGAGCGCGACGAGATCGGCAGCGACCTGGTGCCCGACTACCTCACCTCGGTGAAGGATGGCGCCTTCTACGGCTGGCCGTTCAGCTACTACGGCGCGCACGTCGACGAGCGGGTCAAGCCGCCGCAGCCCGACATGGTGGCGCGCGCGATCGCACCCGATTACGCGCTCGGCCCGCACACCGCCTCGCTCGGCCTCGCGGCCGCCCGCGGCAATGCGCTGCCGACCGCCTTCGCCGACGGCATGTTCATCGGCCAGCACGGCTCGTGGAACCGCAAGCCGCACAGCGGCTACAAGGTGATCTTCGTGCCGTTCGCGCAAGGCCGGCCCTCCGGGCCGCCGGTCGATGTGCTGACCGGCTTTCTGTCGTCCGAAGGCCATGCGCAGGGCCGCCCGGTCGGCGTCGCGCTCGACAAGCAGGGCGCGCTACTGGTGGCCGACGACGTCGGCAACGTGATCTGGCGGGTGCGGCCGGTGGCAACACGCTGACACGATGAACCGGCGCGCGGCGTGAATTGCTGACGCGCTACGGTCCCCACCGGCCGGGGACAATCCGCGGATGCACCGCTCCGCCCTGCTGACCCTCGCCCTGGCACTGGCCGCCCAGGTCCTCTCGCACGACGCCAACGCTGCCGACGCCACCGCGAGCC
>NZ_JBFUFQ010000110.1:0-18808 GCF_056403355.1 Rhizobacter sp. P2_H3
TCGCTGGACGACGATGTGCCCGCGCCGCGGACGCGTGCGGATTCGCTCGGTGGCCTGAGCGACCGCGAGCGCGAGGTGCTGGAACGCATGGCCGCCGGCGACGGCAACAAGCTGATCGCGCGCGAGCTCGACCTGAGCCCGCACACGGTGAAGCGGCACGTGGCGAACATCCTCGGCAAGCTGGGGGTGGATACGCGCGGGCAGGCGGCGGCGCGGTGGCGGGCTACCCCAGCAATCCCAGTTTCACGCACAGATCCCGCGTGATCCCCATGTGCCGGTCGAGCTCGTCGAGCAGCGGCTCGATCGGCGTTGTCGCGTCGTCCGCGGCCGCCTCCTGCAATCGCGTCGCGGTCTCGGCCACGCTGCGCAGCCCCAGGCTCAGCGCCGCGCCCTTCAGCGCATGCGCCTGGCTGCGGATGCTCTCGCGGTCGCGCCGGCCCTGCGTCTGCCGCAGCGCTTGCAGCGTGCCGCTGTGCAGGCTGAAGAAGCGGGCCAGCAGCTCCGCATACTTGGCCGGCGAGAGCGCGACGCTGACGTTGTCGACCGTCGCCTGGTCGAGCGGCGAGGCCGGTGCCGCTGCACTGCTGCCGTCGATCGCCGTGAAGACCGTCGAGGGGTGCTGGCCGTAGCGCCCCAGCACCTCGCGCAGCTGCGGCAGGTGCGCCGGCTTCGTCAGGAAACCGTTCATGCCGGCCTGGCGGGCTCGCTCCTGCGATTCCTGGAACGCGTCGGCCGTCAACGCGATGATCGGCAGCTCGCCCTTCGGCAGCGGCATCGCGCGGATCGCACGCGCTGCCGCGAAGCCGTCCATCAACGGCATGTGCAGGTCCATCAGCACGATGTCGAACTCCTGCGCCTGCACCGCCCGCACCGCCTGCTCGCCGTTCTCGGTGAACACCGCCTGGTGCCCCAGCTTGTCGAGCACCGCTTCCAGGTAGGCGCGGTTCACCGGATGGTCCTCAGCCACCAGCACGCGCATCGGCTGCGTCGCTGCGGCACCGTCCGACGTCGCGCCGGGTGTCGTGCCGCGCGGCGGCTCGATCGCCGGCAGCGGCAGCGTCACGACGAAGCGGCTGCCGACACCCGCCTGGCTGCTGGCCGCGATGTCGCCGCCCATCAGCCGCGCCAGGCTGCGCGAGATCTCCAGCCCCAGGCCGGCACCGCCATGCCGGCGCGAGGTGGTGTCGTCGCCCTGCGAAAAGCGTTGGAACAGGCGGGCGAGCATCGCGGCATCCATGCCGATGCCGGTGTCGACCACGCTGAACAGCAGCGCACCATCGGCATGCCGCGTCACCGCCAGGCTCACCATGCCGGCGTTCGAGAACTTCAGTGCGTTGCTCAGCAGGTTGAACAGGATCTGCTTCAGCCGCGTCGCGTCGGCGCTGACCCAGGGCGGCACGTCGGGCGCGATGCTCACCTGCAGCTGCAGGCCCTTCGCATGCGCCTGCACGCGCATCAGCGCATCCACCTGGCCGAGCATCGCCACCAGGTCCAGCGGCTGCGGCACCACCTGCAGGTTGCCGGACTCGAGCTTCGAGATGTCGAGGATGTCGTTCAGGATCGCGAGCAGGTGGTTCGCCGAATCCTTCGCGGTGCTCAGGAAGCCGGCCTGCTGGCCCGACAGCGGCGTGTCCTGCAGCAGCGACATCATCCCCAGCATGCCGTGGAACGGCGTGCGGATCTCGTGGCTCATGTTGGCGAGGAACACGCTCTTCGCACGGCTGGCCGATTCGGCCTCGGTGCGCGCCACCGCCAGGTTGTCGGCCAGCGCCTGCAGGCGGGTGCCGCGCTCGGACAGCCCGCGGAACTGCCGCAGCACGACCAGCGCGAAGGCGATCAGCAGCACGCACTGGAACAGCGTCAGCCCGAGGCTGAGCTGCGATTGCGTGCGCACCGCGGCGTTGCGCTGCGAGACACGTTCATAGAGCAGGTGCGAGGCGCCGAGCGACAGGTCGTGCAGCGGCACGCTCAGCCCGTCCAGCCGCACCAGCAGCTGGCGCAGCGCGGCCGCGTCGAGCGCGGCCACCGGCTTCTCGCCGAGGTAGCGGTCGGCCTCGGCGACGAAGGCGCGCACCTGCAGCATCGCCTGCGTGTAGATGCCGTGGTCCGGCATGATGCGCGCCGCGCGTTCATGGTCGACCAGGCCGATGCGGCTCACGAAGATGTCGTAGCGGTTCTGCAAGGCCTCCGATGCCGCGGCGCGCGATTGCTCGAGCGACAGGTCGGCCAGCGCGATGTGCATCTGGTTGCGCAGCCGCAGGTGCTCGGTCTCCAGCTGGAAGAAGCTCCAGCCGAGCGCGTCGTTCTGGTAGTGCACGCTGCTGTCGAGCAGGTCGTACTGGCGCCATTGCACGTACACGGCGGCCAGCAGCGCGAGCACCAGCGTGGTGGCCAGCATCGCGAGCCAGGCGCGGCGGGGCGCGGTCACCGGCAAGGGGTCTGGAACGGCGGCCCCGGTCATCGGATCTCGAGCAGCCGCAGCTGCCAGACCGCGCGGCCGTAGTGCACCGCGGTGCGCAGCTCGGGCTGGTCGTCGAACGGATAGATGATGACCAGCGGCCCCTTGTCGCGCACCGGCATCGGCTTGTCGTCGAGCAGCCAGGCCACCATCACGGCGCTGGCGGCGGCATCCTCGATCGGGATGTCGACCTTGTAGTCGTTCAGCGCGACCGCCCGCACCACCTGGCCCTGCGCACCGGCAGCGGCCAGCAGATCGCGCAGCCGCACGCCGGTGAACTTGCGCGGCTTCGAATACCACGGGGTGCGCGTCGAGAAGCTCTGCTGCGGCAGCTTCTGCAGCGCCGCCAGGTCGAACGACAGGCCGTCAGGCCCGTTGCGCTGCTGGATGCTGCCGGCGATGGTCAGCAGCGGCCTGCCCTCGGGCGGCGCGTCGGCCGCGCCTGCGGCACCCGCCGTCAACAGGCCGGCCGCGGCGAACAGCGCGCAGGCCCAGCGTTTCCCCCCATGTCCCGATCGTCCCATCTGACGGATTTTGCATTGGTTTCACGTCGCGACGCAGCGTGACGCGCCGGCATACTCCAAGCCGATGACATCGACATCCGTGACCCGCCTGTTGTTCGTGCTCGTGGCCGGCACGCTGGGCGTGTGGCTGGCGAGGCGGGCCTGGGTGGCCTGGCGCGAGCGCTCGGGCCTGCGCGTGATCCGCGCAGAGGCCTTTCCGGCCTTCCTGCGCGGCAAGCTGCGCCGCCTCTACCCGGCGCTGGACGACAAGGCGCTGGGCGAGGTGGAGCGCGGGCTGCGCCAGTTCTTCGTCGCCTGTGCGCGCTCGCGCGGCGGCTTCGTCGCGATGCCGTCGCGCGTGGTCGATGCGCTGTGGCACGAGTTCATCCTGCACACCCGAAGCTACGACGCGTTCTGCCGGCGCGCCTTCGGCCGCATGCTGCACCACACGCCGGCGCAGGCGCTCGGGCCGGGCAGCGCGGACGGCGACCGCAAGGCGGGGTTGCGGCGCGCGTGGCTCTGGAGCTGCAAGGAGGAGGGCATCGATCCGCAGCGCCCGAGCCGGCTGCCGGTGCTGTTCGCGCTGGACGCGGCGCTCGCGATCCCCGGCGGCTACCACTACGTGCCCGACTGCAGCCTGCTCGGCGCCGACCGCGGCAACACGCATTGCGCGAGCGACATCGGCGGCTGCGGCGGCTCGTGCGGATCGGGCAGCGATTCGAGCGATGGCTCGGGCAGCGGCGGCGATGGGGGCGGGGACGGCGGTGGCGACGGGGGCGGTGGCTGCGGTGGGGGCGACTGAACTCGGCCGCGCCGTGTCAGCCGAAGTGGCAGACGTAATGCATCGTCTGCGTCACCTCGATGTCGAACGCCGACTGGCCCGGCACCGAGAACGACTCGCCGGCGCCGTACGACTGCCAGGCCTCGCTGCCATTCAGGCGGATGCGGCAGCCGCCTTCGACGACGTCCATCACCTCCGGCGCGCCGGTCGTGAAGCGCAGCGTGGACGGCAGGATCACGCCGACGCTCTTCTTGCTGCCGTCCGGCAACTCGATGCCGTGCGAGACGCACTTGCCGTCGAAGTAGACGTTGGCGCGGGTGGAAATGGTGGCGGTGATCTTGTCGGCGGGCATGGTCGGCTCGGTGAGGAAGGGAAGGGGATCGGCCGAGTGTAAGGGCCGGGTCGGAGGTGTCATGACGCCCGGTACACTGCCCCGATGAGCACACCGACCGGCAGCGCGGGACTTCAGGACGACGGGGACGCGCTGCGTCCTGGCACCCGGCTCGGCGAGTTCGAGATCCTGCGCGTGCTCGGCGTCGGCGGCTTCGGCATCGTCTACCTCGCGATGGACCATGCGCTGGAGCGCCAGGTCGCGATCAAGGAGTACATGCCCGCCGCGATGGCCGCGCGCGGCGACGGCGAGCTGGTCTCGCTGCGCTCGCAGGCGCACCTCGAGACCTTCGGCATCGGGCTGCGCTCGTTCGTCAACGAGGCCAAGCTGCTCGCGCGCTTCGACCACCCGTCGCTGGTCAAGGTCTACCGCTTCTGGGAGGCCAACGGCACCGCCTACATGGTGATGCCGTACTACGCCGGCCGCACGCTGAAGGAAGAGCGCAAGGCGCTGGCCGGCGTGCCGAGCGATGCGTGGATCCGCGGCGTGATCGATCCGCTGCTGGGCGCGCTGCAGGTGCTGCACGACGAAGACGTGTTCCACCGCGACATCGCGCCCGACAACATCCTGCTGCTGCCGTCGGGCCTGCCGGTGCTGCTCGATTTCGGCGCCGCGCGGCGGGTGATCGGCGACCGCACGCAGACGCTGACCGCGATCCTGAAGCCCAACTACGCGCCGATCGAGCAGTACGCCGATGTCGGCCAGTTGCGCCAGGGGCCGTGGACCGACCTGTACGCGCTCGGCGCTGTGCTGCATTTCGTGATCACCGGGCGGCCGCCGGTGCCGTCGGCGGCCCGCGCGGTGCATGACGATGCCAAGCCGCTCGCCCAGCTCGACGAGGTGCAGCGCGGCACGATCGGCCAGCCGCTGCTGCGCACGATCGACTGGGCGCTCGCGGTGCGGCCGAGCCACCGGCCGCAGAACGTCGCGCAGTTCCGCGATGCGCTCGACGGCAGGCTGGTGCCGCCGGAGCGGGCGCCGGCCGATGGCGAGGCGACGCAGCCGGTGTCGCGCGAGCAGGTGCAGGCCGCGTGGTCGCCGACGCAGCCGATCGACGGGCAGCCCACGGTGTTCCAGCCGACGGTCGCGGCGCCGCGGCCGGCCGCGGTACCGGTGCCGGGTGTGAGTGCGAATGCGCACCGGGCGGCGGCAGCAACCGCTGACAAGACGGTGGTGTCGCCGCGTCGTGAGCCTGCCGAGCCTGTCGCGGTAGAGCCACCGAAACGCCGCGGCCTGCTGATCGCGGGCATCGCCGGTGTGGCCGTGCTGGCGATCGCGGCGGTGTTCGCGATGAAGGGGCGCGGCCAACCCGAGGTGCTGCCGGCGCTGGTCGAGCCCTCGGCCGCGCCGGCGGTGGCGATCGAGTTGCCGGCTTCCGCGCCGGTGGCCGCGGTGGTCGAGCCGGCGGCCATCGCGACACTGCCTGCGGTCATCGATGCCGCCGCCTCCGCGCCGGCTGTCCCGCAGCAGGCCGAGGTCAACACCGCCGCCGTGCCGGCGAAGCGCCGCCCCGAACCGAAGGCTGCCACGGCACCCGCAGAGCAAGCCGTGCAGCCGGCCGCCACCACGGCACCGGCCGCAGCCGCGCCTGCTGATCTGGCAGCCGGCCCGAAGACGCCCGGCGAAGCCTGCGGCGCACGCAAGTTCCTCGCACGCCTGACCTGCATCCTGCGCGAATGCGAGAGCAACCCGGCGTTCCACGACCACCCGCATTGCGTGCGGGCGCGGGAGCTCGAGGACGAGCGCAAGCGCAAGGAACTGAACGGCGGCTGATGACCACCCCTCGCCCGGTGAGTACACCGGGCGGTCCCCCGAGGGGACGCGGGCCGGCTTGGGGCGGCCCGGCGCTCGGCCCGCTCTCCCTCCGAGACAAAGGTCAGTGCAGCGCCGACAGGAACTGCTTCAACTCCGCCGTCTGCGGCGCACCGAACACCTGCTCCGGCGGCCCCATCTCGTGGATGCGCCCGGCATGCATGAACACCACGCGGTCGGCCACCTTGCGTGCGAAGTTCATCTCGTGCGTGACCATCAGCAGCGTCATGCCCTCGTCGGCCAGCGTCTCGACCACGCGCAGCACCTCGCCGACCAGCTCGGGGTCGAGCGCCGACGTGATCTCGTCGCACAGCAGCACCGCCGGCTCCATCGCCAGCGCCCGCGCGATCGCGACGCGCTGCTGCTGCCCGCCCGACAGCTGCTCGGGCTGCGCATCGAACTTCTCGGCCAGCCCGACGCGTTCGAGCAGCTTGCGCGCCTGCGCGGTGCAGTCCGGGTTCGCCTTCTTCTTGACCAGCGTCGGCGCCAGCATCACGTTGCGGCCCACGCTCAGGTGAGGGAACAGGTTGAAGCCCTGGAAGATCATCCCCACGCGCTGGCGCAGCGCGCGCATCGCCGCCGCATTGCCGTACAGCAGCGGCTGGCCGTCGACCGTCAGCGTGCCCTCCTGGAACTGCTCCAGCCCGTTCACGCAGCGCAGCAGCGTGCTCTTGCCCGAGCCGCTCTTGCCGATGATCGCGATCACCTCGCCACGCGTCACCGACAGGTCGATGCCCTTCAGCACCTCGTTCGTGCCGAAGCGCTTGCGCAGCCCGGTGATGCGGACGATGTCCGCCGCGGCGGTGTCAGGCGTGACCATGCAGTTTTCTCTCCAGTGAACGGGCCCACAGGGACACCGGGAAACACAGCGCGAAATACAGCAGCGCGACGCAGGCGAACACGGTGAACGGGCGGAAGGTCGCGTTGGCGATCGTCGAGCCGGTCTTGGTCAGCTCGGCGAAACCGATCACCGACGCGAGCGCCGTGCCCTTGATGATCTGCACCGCGAAGCCCACCGTCGGCGGCACCGCGACACGCAGCGCCTGCGGGCCGATCACGTGGCGCAGCTGCTCGCCCAGGTTCATCGCGAGCGCGGTCGACGCCTCCCACTGGCCCTTGGGCACCGCGTTGACGCAGCCGCGCCAGATCTCGGTGAAGAACGCGCTGCTGTAGAGCGTCAGCGCGATGGCCGCGGCGGTCCAGTTCGACAGCGACAGCCCGAGCCCCGACAGCCCGAAGAACAGGAAGAACAGCTGCATCAGCAGCGGCGTGCCCTGGAACAGCTGCACGTAGCCGGCCACCAGGCGCTCGGCACCGGGCAGCTTGGCGAGCCGCGCCACCAGCAGCGCCAGGCCGACGATCGCGCCGCCGACGAAGGCGACCAGCGACAGCGCCACCGTCCAGCGCAGCGCGAGCAGCAGGTTGCGCAGGATCTCCCACAGCGTGAAGTCGACCATCGGGCTACTTTCCGAAGATGAAGCGCGGGCCGGCCCAGTTCAGCAGCCGGCGCAGCGCGATCGACAGCACCAGGTAGATCGCGGTGCCGATGATGAAGGCCTCGAACGCGCGGAAGTTGCGACCCTGGATCAGGTTCACCGCATGCGAGAGCTCGGCCGTCGCGATCTGCCCGCACACCGCCGAGCCCAGCATCACGATCACGATCTGGCTCACCATCGCCGGCCACACGCGCTTCAGCGCCGGCGGCAGTACGACGCGCGTGAACACCTGCATCTCGCTGAGCGCCAGGCTGCGTGCCGCCTCGATCTGGCCGCGCGGCGTGGTGGCGATGCCGGCACGCACGATCTCGGCCGCGTAGGCGCCGAGGTTGATCACCATCGCGAGCACCGAGGCGCCCTCCGGCGACAAGCGCACGCCCAGGCTCGGCAGCCCGAAGAACAGGAAGAACAGCTGCACGATGAACGGCGTGTTGCGGATCAGCTCCACGTACGCGCCGGCGATGAAGCGCAGCCACGCCGGGCCGTGCAGCCGCGCCCACGCGCAGGCCACGCCGAGCGCCAGGCCGAACACCGCCGACACGCCGGTGAGTGCGAGCGTGATGCCCGCGCCCTTGGCCATCAGCGGCCACTCGGCCAGCACGGCCGGGAAGTCGAGGCTGATCATCGCGAGCGTGGGTGGCTTACTGGGGCAGGTCGCCGGCGGGGCGGCCGAGCCACTTGACCGCCATCTTGTCGAGCTCGCCGGCCTTCTTCGCATCGGCGATGATCTCGTTGACCTTCGCGCGCAGCTTGTCCTCGCCCTTGGCGACGCCGATGAAGTTCGGCGAATCCTTCAGCAGCAGCTTGAACTCGGTGCCCAGCTGCGGGTTCTTCGCCATCATCGCGCCGGCCACCGAGGCGCCGGTGGCGATCAGCTGGGTCTGGCCCGACACGTAGGCCGAGACGGTCACGTTGTTGTCCTCGAAGCGCTTCACGTCCAGGCCCGAGGGCGCGATCTTGCCGAGTTCCTGGTCTTCCATCGCGCCGCGCGTCACGCCGATGCTCTTGCCGGCGAGGTCGGCCGGCGTCTTCACGGCCAGCGTCTTCGGGCCGAACACCGCCTGGAAGAACGGCGAGTAGGCGGCGGTGAAGTCGATCACCTTCTCGCGGTCGGGGTTCTTGCCGAGCGTCGAGATCACCAGGTCGGCCTTCTTCGTCTGCAGGTAGGGGATGCGGTTCGCGCTCGTCACCGGCACCAGCTCGACCTTCACGCCCAGCTTCGCGGCGATCAGCGTGGCCATGTCGACATCCAGCCCCTGCGGCTTCAGGTCGGTGCCGACGAAGCCGTACGGCGGATAGTCGGTCGGGATCGCGATCGTGATCAGCTTCTTCGCCAGCACGTCGTCGAGCGCGGTCTGCGCCTGCGCGACGGACGCCGCGAACAGCAGCGGGGCAGCGGCCAGCAGGCCGAGGGCTTTCAGGAAAGAGCGGTGGCTCATCGTCAGTACTCCGGGGTGGACGAGGAAGGGGAAGAAGACGCTGGGGGCCTTGTATGCAAGGGCTGTGCCTTGTTTTTGCCAGTCCCGACCGGCGACAGCGCGCTGCGCAGCGAGGCCAGCGGGTCGACGGCCAGGCTCGGGTCCAGGTGCGCGGCCACGCTGTCGATGTGGCGCAGCATCAAGGCGGCTGCCGCCGCGGCGTCGCCGCGTTCGAGCGCGGCGACGATCTCGGCGTGCTCGGCGCACGACTGCGCGGCTTCGTGCTTCGACTGGTACAGCACCGCGATCAGCGTGGTGCGGGCGGTCAGGTCGCGCAGGATGTCGGCCAGTGTGCCGTTGCCGGCGCACTCGGCCAGGCAGACATGGAAGTCACCGAGCAGGAAGCTGCGCTCGCCGGCATCGGCCGCTGCCACCGCGGCCTGCTCCTGCGCCACGTGCTCGCGCAGCCGCCGCAACGGAACGCCCGCCAGCGGCGCGTCCAGCGACTGCAGCAGCCCGGTCTCGATCAGGCGCCGCGCGGCGAAGGCCTCGCGGGCGTCCTCGGGCGAGGGCTGCACCACGAACCAGCCGCGCCGCGAGTTGACCTCGACCATGCCGCGTGCCGCCAGCCGCGCGAGCGCCTCCCGCACGATGGTGCGGCTGACGTTGAACAGGTCGGCGAGCTGCTGCTCGCCCAGGCGGGCGCCGGGTGCGAGCTTGCGGGCGAGGATCGCGTCGACGATGCGGTCGGCGATCTGGTGGGGCTTGGGGCGGAGGGCAGGCACCAGCAAGAGGCATGGATCGGTTGCATACAAGCCGGCTCACCAAAATGAGGCATTCCGGCACGTGGGTGGCACCGTGAGAGGGTGCCGCAGGCTTGTATGCAAGCACCGGGCCTGCGCCGGTTCAGGCGGTGCGCTCGCGGACGCGCAGCAGGGTCTTCTGCAGCAGGCGTGCATCGGCGCTCGCGCGGTGCCGTGTCAGCTGCAGCTCGTTGCTGACGGCCTGCCGGGTCTCGGACCAGTCGCGGGCCTGGGCTTCGGTCAGCAGCGCGCGCAGGTTGTCGAGCCGGAAGCTGGGCACGAGGCCCGCTTCTTCATACAGCGCGCCGAGCCAGGGGTAGTCGTGCGCCCAGCCATCGCTGTAGAGCGTCAGGCCGTGCAACTGGTCGTTCAGCCAGTGTGCGACCTCGGTCACCGGGCGGCCGTGCACCAGCAGCGTCTCGCGGTGGATGTGGTGCACCTGCTCGGCGGCCGAATCCCAATGGGTCCAGTGGCCGGCCGGCCGGATCAGGCTGCAGAACGCGCTGCCGTCGGGGAGTACGAAACCGACCTCGATCGGGTAGCTGTCGCGGCCGAAGCCCGACGCCTCGATGTCGAGGATGGGCGGCGTGGCGTCGAAGCGGGCGGTGACGAGGGGCTGCACGAGGGCCATGCGGCAGCTTAGGCAAACGGCGCGCCGGCCGGTCTGCGGAGAAGCCCGCGGTTCGGGTGCCTTTCAGCCTGGCGCGTGCCGCGAACCGGCGCAGTGCCGGCGGGTGGCCGGCGCGGGACCGCAGGCCGTTACGAACGCGGCCGACAGCATGAAGCCGATCATCAACAGGTGCAGCAGCAACCAGTTGATGATCAGGAAGGTCAGCAGCCCGCTCGCCGTCTGGACCGCAGCGCCCGGGACCACCGAGCCGTGCAGGATGCAGCCGATGGCGATCAGTGTCATCGCGCTGACCGTCACGGCCAGTCCGCGTGGGTATCGCCCGAACCGCTCGCCGCGCAGGGCCCAGGGCCGCAGCGTCTCGACCAGCCGCCCGCGCAGAACCATCCCGTGGAGCCCGGCCACCTGCAACGGCAGCAGCGCGTAGGTCAGGGCCCAGAACAGCAGCAGGGCCTCTTGGCTGTGCCCGGCAGGGCCGAGATCGCCGGGCAGCATCAGCACGATCGGCAGGGTGCCGATCCCGAGGAGGTGTGTCGCGATGCAGTTGAACGCGATGCCGAGCAGCAAGCCGACCGGGGCCGCCAGGGTGTGTGTTCGTTCCAGGTGGCATGTCGCCAGACGGGTTGCGGCGAGGGCCGGGGCCAGGAGGTGGGTGTGATTCATGGTGTCTCCCTGAGATTCGCGAGCCTGCGAATCGGCCGCCTGGGAAGCGTAGAAGATTGCTGGCGAATCGGCGCACGCCGGGCCATACAAGTTGTTCATGCCGCCTTCTCCGAAATGCATGGGCTGCACGATGTCTGCGTGATTGCTGCCCAGGGCGCAGGTTCACGAAGCTGCCACACGCTCCCCCCAGACTGCGCGCTTTTCAAGCATCACCGAGGATGGATCGAATGGACCGCCGGATCTTCTTGTCGAATGCCCTGCTGCTGGCTGGTGGGAGCGCGGTGCCGGGGCTGTCGCAGGCCCAGACGGCGCCTGCCGTGGTCACGCGCGACGCGATGCGCCCGCAGTTTCCGTCCGGGGTGCAGTCGGGCGATGCGCGGGCCGACAGCGCGATCGTCTGGACGCGCAGCGACCGGCCGGCCCGCATGTGGGTCGAGTGGTCGAGCACCGCGAGCTTCGCGAACCTGAACCGCGTGCGCGGACCCCACCTGCTGGAAGACTCCGACTTCACCGGCCGCCTCGACCTGACCGGCCTGCCGGCCGGCCAGGAGGTGTTCTACCGCGTCGTGCTGCAGGACCTGCACAACGAGCGCGTGCTGTCCGAGCCGATGGCCGGCCACCTGCGGTTGCCAGCCGCCTCGCACGGCAAGCCGCTGCGCGACGTGCGCTTCGCGTGGAGCGGCGACACGGCAGGCCAAGGCTTCGGCATCAACGAGGCCTGGGGCGGCATGAAGATCTACGAGCAGATCCGCCGCGTGAACCCCGACTTCTTCCTGCACAGCGGCGACACCATCTATGCCGACGGGCCGATCCAGGCGCAGCTGAAGCTGCCCGACGGCTCGACCTGGAACAACGTGGTGACCGAAGAGGTCAGCAAGGTCGCCGAGACGCTGAACGAATACCGCGGGCGCTACCGCTACAACCTGCTGGACGCGAACATCCGCCGCCTGTCGGCCGAGGTGCCGCAGATCTGGCAGTGGGACGACCACGAGGTCAGCAACAACTGGTCGGATTCGAAGGACGTGTCGGGCGACGCGCGCTACACCGAGAAGAACGTGCCGCTGCTGGTGGCGCGCGCGAGCCGCGCCTTCCTCGAGTACGCACCGCTGCGCCGCGGCCCTGATGCCGAGAGCGAGCGCGTGTACCGCCACCTGCCGCAGGGGCCGCTGCTCGACGTGTTCGTCGTCGACATGCGCAGCTATCGCGGCGCGAACAGCGCGAACCTGCAGGCCGACGAGACGCCGGACAGCGCCTTCATGGGCCGCCCGCAGATCGCGTGGCTGCTCGACGGGCTGAAGCGCTCGAAGGCGACCTGGAAGGTGATCGCCGCCGACATGCCGATCGGCGTGCAGGTGCCCGACGGCAAGGATGCGCAGGGCCGTGACAAGTGGGAGGCGATCGCCAACGGCGACGACGGCGTGCCGCTGGGCCGCGAGCTCGAGATCGCGCGGCTGCTGCGCGAGATCAAGCGGGCGAACATCAGGAACATCGTCTGGCTGACCGCCGACGTGCACTACACCGCGGCCAACTTCTATGACCCGCGCAAGGCGAAGTTCAGCGATTTCCTGCCGTTCTGGGAGTTCATCTCCGGCCCGCTGAACGCCGGCAGCTTCGGGCCGAACAAGCCCGATGCCACCTTCGGCGTGCAGGTGGTCTACGGGAAGGCGCCGCCGTCGCAGAACGTGGCGCCGAGCGAGGGCTACCAGTTCTTCGGGCAGGTCGACATCGACGCGAAGACCAAGGCGTTCACGGTGAACCTGAAGGACCTGGCGGGCAGCACCTTGTTCACCAAGACGCTGCCCGCCGCGTAGCGTCAGTTCGCCGAGATCTTCACGATGCCGCCGCGGCGCAGGATGTACAGCGCGCCGTCGGCACCCGTCAGCATGTCGACCGGGTCGCCATCGAGCTTCGCGAACGCATAGGCGGCGTTGCCGTTCGCGAGGTCGATGCGGCCCACCGTGTGCGCCACGTAGTCGGCGAAGAAATAGCTGCCGCGGTACATCGCCGGGAAGTTGCCGCCGGCCGGGTAGAACGTGCCGCCGGCGATGCACTGGCCGACGAAGAAGCCGCCAGGCCCGTTGCCTTCGGGATTGGTCGCGCTGTGCTTGTAGGTGAACAGCGGGGCCGTCATGCCGGCGGCAATGCGCTCGTTGCCTTCGGAAGTCGGCCAGCCGTAGTTCGCGCCGGCCGTGCCGACGTTCACCTCTTCCCAGGTCACCTCACCCACATCGTTGATGTGGATGCGGCCGTCGGTCGGGCGCACCGCGAACGTGAACGGGTTGCGCAGGCCGTAGGCCCACACCGCGCCGAAGTCCGCGCCGTTGCTTGCCGCAAAGAACGGGTTGTCGGTCGGGATCGTGCCGTCGTCGTTCAGGCGCAGCAGCTTGCCCCACAGCTGGGTCTTGTCCTGCGCCGGCGTGCCGCGCGCGTTGTCGCCGACGCCCACGTACAGCTTGCCATCGTTGCCGAAGTGCATCGCGCCGCCGTTGTGGTTGGTCGCGGCCGACAGGGCCGGCAGGTTGAAGATCACGGTCGGATTGCCGGGGGCCGCGACATCGCCGGCGGCCGTGTAGCGCGTGATGCGGTTGTGCGTGCCGTTCTGCGTGGTCGTGTGGTAGACGTAGACCCAGCCGTTGGCCGCGAAATTCGGGTGCAGCGCAACGCCGATCAACCCGCGCTCGCCCTGCGAGTCGACATTCGCCAGCGAAACGAAAGGCTGCACCTGCAGCACGCCGTTCTTCACGACGCGCAGCGTGCCACCCTGCTCGGCGACGAACAGGCGGCCGTCCGCCGCCTGTGCGAACGCGGTCGCGCTGGTCAGGCCGTCGACCCACGACTCGTTCTTCGTGAAGCCGGCAGGCAGTGCCACGGTGCCGCCGAACTTGACGGTGACCGCGGTCCAGTCGGACTTGTTGCCGGCGGCGTCGCGGGCGCGCGCCCGGATCACGTGCTGGCCGCTCGCATGGTTGGCCGTCACGACGCTCGCGCTGAACGGCGCCGTCGTGTCCTCGGTGCCGAGTGCCGCGCCGTCGAACTGGAACTCGACACCGGCGACGCCGACGTTGTCGGTCGCGGTGGTGGTGATGTTCAGCGTGCCGGTCAGGTTGGTCGCGAGGTTGACCGGCGCGGTGATCGCGATGGTCGGCGCCTGCGTGTCCGGGCCTTGCGGGGTCGTGACGGTCACGGTCACCGCGGTGCTGGTGGTCGCCGCACCGGTGTTGTCGGTGGCGCGTGCGGTCAGCGAATGGGCGCCTGCCGTGGCAGGCGTCCACGAGAAGGCGAACGGCGTCGCCGTGTCGGTGTTCAGCAGCGTGGCGCCGTCGAGGAACTCGACCTTCGCGACCGTGCCGTCCGGATCGGCCGCGGTGGCCGTCAGCGTCATCGCGGTGCCGACGACGCCGGTCGCGGCTGCCGCGAGCGTGACGGTCGGCGGCTGGTTGGTCGCCGGCCCCTGGTCGGTGAAGGTCGCGGTGTAGGTGGTGTCGGCCGCCGGCGTCGAGATCGTGTGCGTCGCGCTGCCGCCGTCGCTCCAGGTGGCGAAGGCGTAGTTGCGCCCGTTGAGCACCTGCGTGGCGGCGCCGATGTCGCGCTCGATGCCGACCACGCCGGTGAAGGTGTTGGGGCCGGTCACCGGCTGGCCGTCGATCGTCAGCGCCAGGCCGGCCGGCACGGTGGCGAGCGTGACCTGCGCCTTGCGCGGCTGCACGTCGCGCGTGACCTCGGTGGTGCGGCCGTTCGAATCGGTGGCCTTCAGGTGGAATCGGTACCAGATGTTCGACGAGGTCTCGCCGCGCACGGGAATGGTCACCGTGCCGCTCGCGCCGGCGGTTGCCAGCTGGAGCGGGTGGGTGTGGGTGTCGTGGTGCAGGTCGGCCCACCAGCTGAGCGAACTCGCGGGCAATGCACCGTCTTCCGGATCGGTGGCGCTGCCGGTGAAGGTCAGGGTGTCGCCGGCCGCGAAGGTCGCGCCTTCGGCGGGGCTGTCGATCTGCGCGATCGGCGGGTTGCCGACCGGCGGCGGGGGAGGCGCGGGGGTGTCGCCGCCGCTGCCGCCGCTGCACGCGACGAGCAGCAGGCTGGCGGCCAGGGCAGCCAGCCGGGCCGTGTTCAGCAGGGAAGAAGGACGTTCAGCCATGGGAATCCTCGGATCGCGTGTGCGTGCTTGCAATGGCGTGCTTGTGGCATGTCATCCTGCGCCGGCGTGTGTCACCGTCGCAAGGAATGTCGCGCATTGTGTCCTCCATTCGCCCGCGCTGCAGCGGTGGGGCGACCGATCGCAAATCGGTATCGGTCGCCCCCTTGCGCGCGCTCAGGTCGGCGCGATGCGCGCGATGTTGACGCGCGTCAGCACCAGCAGCGCCCCGTCGTTGGCGACCCGCAGGTCGACCGGTTCGCCGGCCGTCTTCGCGAACGCATAGGCGGCATTGCCGTTCGCGAGGTCGATGCGGCCGATCACGTGCGTGACGAAGTCGCCGAAGAAGTAGCTGCCGTGGAAGCGCGCCGGGAAGCTGCCGCCCGCCGGGTAGAACGCGCCGCCGGCAATGCACTGGCCGACGAAGAAGCCGCCCGGGCCGCTGCCCGGTGGGCTGGTCGCGCTGTGGCGGTAGCTGAACAGCGGCGCGGTCAGGCCGGCCGCCACGTTGTCGGGCCCTTCGGAGCCCGGCCAGCCGTAGTTCGCGCCGGCGACCCCGACGTCGATCTCCTCCCAGGCGTTCTCGCCGACGTCGTTGATGTGGATGCGGCCGTCGCCCGGGCGGACCGCGAAGGTGAACGGGTTGCGCAGCCCGGTTGCCCACACGGCGCGGGCGTTGCCGGTGTTGGTCGCGTAGAACGGGTTGTCGGCCGGGATCGAGCCGTCGTCGTTCAGGCGCAGCAGCTTGCCGAACAGGCTGTTGCGGTCCTGCGCCGGCGCGCCGCGTTTGTTGTCGCCGACGCCGACGTACAGCTTGCCGTCGGTGCCGAAGTGCATCGCGCCGCCGTTGTGGTTGGTCGCGGCGAGCGTCGGCATGCCGAACAGCGCGGTCGGCGGGCCGGCGGCCACGTCGCCGTTCGCGGTATAGCGGCTGATGCGGTTGTGCGTGCCGCCCTCGGTGGTGGTGTGGTGCACGTAGACCCAGCCGTTGCTCGCGAAGTCGGGGTGCAGCGCGACGCCGATCAGCCCGCGTTCGCCGCTCGCGTCGATGTTGGCGAGCGTCGCGAACGGCGTCGGCAGCAGCACGCCGTTCTTGATCACGCGCAAGCGCCCGCCCTGCTCGGCGACGAAGATGCGGCCGTCCGGCGCTTGTGCGAAGGCCGTCGCGTCGGTCAGGCCGCCGACCCAGGCATCGTTCTTCGTGAAGCCTTCGGGCACCTGCACGTCGTTGCCGAACTGCACGATGCGCGTGACCCAGGCGGAGCGGTTGTTCGAGGTGTCGCGGGCGCGGGCGCGGATCACGTGCTGCCCGGTGGCCAGGCGCGTCGTCGTGACGCTGGTCATGTACGGCGGGTTGGTGTCGTCGCTGCCCCACAGCGCGCCGTCGATCTGGAACTCCACGCCGGCGATGCCGACGTTGTCGCTCGCGGTGGCCGTGATGTCGATGCGGCCGGTCAGGTTGGCGGCCAGGTTGGCCGGCGTGTTGAGCACCAGGGTCGGCGGCTGCGTGTCGGCCGCGAGCGCATCGGGCACCTCGGGTCCGTCGGCCGGGGGGCTGTCGGCCGTCACGTCGCCTCCACCACATCCGCCGAGCAGCAGGCCGCTGCCCAGCACCATCGATCCGATCGCCGATCGCCAGTTCGCCATGTCAGTCTCCGTCAGTGCGGTGCACGCAGGGCAATCGGCGTGCCGCACTTCGTGGCGGGCGTGTCACGTCCGGGACAGGCCGGCCGCGGGTTCGCTCCGTAGGCCTTGCCGATGCGGCGCGGTATACCTTGCCGGTGTCCAGCGGAGTCCGACCGTGAACCTGTCACCCGAAGTTCCACCGCGCCCGCACCATGCGGTCTGGCCGCGCCGCCTGCCGCGCGCGCTGGCGATCCCGTCGACCACGCTGTGGTTCAACCTCGAGGTGGTCGCGCAGCGTTTTCCGGACAAGCCGGCCTACCTGTTCTTCGGCCGGGCGCTCGATTTCCGCACGCTGCGCGAGCAGGCGGAGCAGGTGGCCGGCTGGCTGCAGCAGGCCGGCGTGCAGGCCGGCGACCGCGTCGCGCTGTACCTGCAGAACTGCCCGCAGTACGTGGCCGCGTACTACGGCATCCTGCGCGCGAACGCCGTCGTCGTGCCGGTCAATCCAATGAACAAGGCCGAGGAGTTCGGCCACTACATCACCGACCCCGAGGCACGCGTGGCGATCTGCAGCGCCGACCTGACGGGCTTCGTCGCGCAGGCGAATGCCGCGCTGCCCGAGGCACGGCGACTGCGGGACGTGCTGGTGCTGCGGTACGCCGATGCGCTGCCCGAGGCGATCGACCCTGCCATTGCCCCGCCGCCGGCGATGGAGGCCTGGCTGCGCTCCGATCCGCCACTCCCGGAAGGAAGGTCGGAGCGCTACACCCGCTGGGCCGATGCGCTCGCGCAGCGCCACGTGCCCGGGCCGCACACCGCGCGGCCGGACGACCTGGCGCTGCTGCCCTACACCTCGGGCACCACCGGGCTGCCGAAGGGCTGCATGCACACGCACCGCACGCTGATGGCGAACACGGTGGGCGGCTGCTGGGGCCATGCCGGCGCCGAGACGGTGAGCCTGGGCGTGGTGCCGATGTTCCACATCACCGGCATGGTCTACGGCGTGCTCGGGCCGGTCTGGAACGGCAGCACGACGGTGCTGATGCCGCGTTGGGACCGCGAGCTCGCAGGCCGGCTGATCTCGCGCCACCGGCCGACGCACTGGACCTGCATCCCGACGATGATCATCGACCTGTTCGGCAGCCCCAACTACAGGAGCTTCGACCTGTCGAGCCTGCGCTACCTGAGCGGCGGTGGCGCGGCGATGCCGCAGGCGGTGGCCGAGCGGCTGCAGGCGGAGTTCGGGCTGACCTTCGCCGAAGGCTACGGGCTGACCGAGACCGCGGCGCCGAGCCATGCGAATCCGCCGGAGCGCGCGAAGCTGCAGTGCCTGGGCATCCCGATCTTCGGCGTCGACTCGCGCGTGGTGGACCCTGTCACGCTGCAGGAGATGCCGATCGGCGAGGTGGGCGAGATCGTCACGCACGGGCCGATGGTGTTCCAGGGCTACTGGCGTCATCCGGAAGCGACGCAGGCGGCCTTCGTCGAGATCGAGGGCCGGCGCTTCTTCCGCACTGGCGACCTGGGGCGCATGGACGACGAGGGGTATTTCTTCATCACCGACCGGCTGAAGCGGATGATCAACGCGAGCGGCTTCAAGGTGTGGCCGGCCGAGGTGGAGGCGCTGCTCTACCGGCACCCGGCAGTGCAGGAGGCCTGCGTGATCTCGGCGCGCGATGCCTACCGAGGCGAGACGGTGAAGGCGGTGGTGGTGCTGCGTGCCGAGGCGCGTGGCGTGACGCGCGAGCAGGACATCGTCGACTGGGCGCGCGATCACATGGCGGCGTACAAGGCACCGCGTCTTGTGAGCTTCGCCGACAGCCTGCCGAAGTCTGGGGCCGGCAAAGTGCTGTGGCGAGTCTTGCAGGAGCGGGAGCGCGAATCCGGGGCTGCGTAGACCGGTGCGAGCAAAGGCGCGGGCGGGGGGTGTGGGGCTCGCCGGCCGGTGCGGTCATCGCCCCTGGCGGGGCGATGACTCCCCWGCGCTGCGCAGTTTGAAGGCCCGTCGCCCAAACTCCCGCCACTCACTTCGTTCGTTGTGGTCAAACAGTGGGCGACAGTCAGTTCACGATCGCGCTGCGCGCGGGGCCATCAAAC
>NZ_JBFUFQ010000111.1:0-18409 GCF_056403355.1 Rhizobacter sp. P2_H3
GCCTTGCATCGCAACGTCGGCGGCATCGTGAGCCTCGCGGCCGGCGCCACGCACCACTGGGAGTATTTCTTCGACGGCTTCGGCCGCGATGTCGGCGTCGCCGTCGCGGCGCCCAACATCCAGGAGCCGCAGGTCAACGTCGAACTGGTCACGGTCAGCCAGGGCGTCGTCGCCCGATCGAACGGCGAGACCGACGGCATCCACTACACCGTCAACATCCGCAATGCCGGGCCGGTGGCGATCCACTACAACCTCAGCATTGCCGAATGGAGTTGAGCACCATGCACACCGCCACCGTGATCACCGAGGCCGGCCGCGTGGTCGGCGTCCAGGTCGACCTGCCGGTCGGCTCGCGCCGCGTCGGCCCGGTCGCGATGCTGCGCGCCGGACCGGCACAGACGCTGCACCGCATCGACGTGGAGCTGCCCGAATCGCTCGCCACCGCCGACGAGATCGAGCGCTTCCACGCCGGCATCGCGAAGCGGCTGGCCCTGGCCGCGCCGGGCAAGTCGAAGTCAAAACCCCCGAAGACACGAAAGTAGCGCCTGTCGCAGAATGCCCCTTCGTTCAGAGAAGGGGCAGCGATGAAGGTGTGCATCTACGGGGCCGGCGCGATCGGCGGATTCATCGGCGCGCGGCTCGCGGCGAACACGGGCGCGCAGGTCAGCGCGGTCGCCCGCGGCGCGACGCTGCAGGCGCTGCGCGAACACGGCTGGCGGTTGCAGCAAGGCGGCCAGCTCGTCAGCGGGCCGGCCACCGCCAGCGCCGATGCGGCCGAGCTGGGCCCGCAGGACCTGGTCGTCATCGCCGTGAAGGGCCCGGCGCTCGCCGCGGTGGCCGACCAGCTCGCGCCGCTGCTCGCGCCGCACACCGTCGTGCTGCCGGCGATGAACGGCGTGCCCTGGTGGTTCGGCCGCGGCATCGCGGCGATCGGCGACGCTCCGCTCGAGAGCGTCGACCCCGGTGGCCGCATCGCCGCGAAGATCCCGCACGAGCAGGTGCTCGGCTGCGTCGTGCACGCGGCCACCACCAGCCCGCAGCCCGGCCTCGTCGAACACAAGATGGGCCAGGGCTTGATCATCGGCGAGCCCGGCGGCGGCGAATCGGCACGCGCCCGCGAGCTCGGCGCGCTGCTGACGCAGGCCGGCTTCGACGTCACCGTGTCGGCCAGCGTGCGCCAGGACATCTGGTACAAGCTGTGGGGCAACATGACGATGAACCCGGTGACGGCAATCACCGGCGCCACCGTCGATCGCGTGCTCGACGACCCGCTGCTGCTCACGTTCTGCGCGAACGCGATGCGCGAGGCCTCGGCGATCGGCGCGCGCATCGGCTGCGCGATCGCGCAGACCCCGGAAGACCGCCAGCAGGTCACGCGCAAGCTCGGCGCGTTCAAGACCTCGATGCTGCAGGACGTGGAGGCCGGCCGCGGCATCGAACTCGATGCGCTGGTCGGCGCGGTGCGCGAGATCGCGCAGCGCCTGCCACTGCCGACACCGAACATCGATGCGCTGCTCGGGATGACGCGGCTGTTCGGGCGCGTACACGGCCTGTACCCCCAGTAATCCCAACCGGACACCCCCATGACCCACCTTCCCCGCTTCCTCGGCGCCGCACTGCTGACACTGGCCGCCACGTTCGCACATGCGCAGACATCGGCACCGGCCCCGACACAACGCCTGCGCGGCACCGTCGAGTCCTTCGACAACACCACGCTGGTGATCAAGGAGCGCAGCGGCGAGGTGCTGCGCCTGGCGCTGGCCGACACCTTCGGCGTCAACGAGGTGGTGCCGACCGAGCTGTCCGGCATCGCCGCCGGCAGCTACATCGGCACCGCGGCAATGCCGCAGCCCGACGGCACGCTGCAGGCGCTGGAGGTGCTGGTGTTTCCCGAGCAGGCGCGCGGCACCGGCGAGGGCCACTACCCGTGGGACCTGCAGCCGGGCAGCACGATGACCAATGCCACCGTCGCCGACGTCGTCGGACAGGCCAAGGGCCGCACGCTGCGGCTGCGCTACAAGGACGGTGAGAAGACGGTGCTGGTGCCCGAAGGCGTGCCGGTCGTCACCGTGAAGCCGGGCGACCGGGCGCTGCTGGTGCCGGGCGCGAAGGTGCTGGTCACCGCGCAGCTGCGCGACGGCAAGCCGGTGGCGCTGCGGGTGATCGCGGGGCGCAACGGGTTCGCGCCGCCGATGTGATCATGAGGATGTGATCAGGCGAACGCGTGCCGGTCCCCGGTGCGGAACGCCGCGATCACGTCCAGCAGCCCGGCCGCCTGGATCTTCAGGCTCTCGGCCGCCGCGGCGCTCTCTTCCACCAGTGCGGCGTTCTGCTGCGTGCCGGAATCGATCGACGCCACCGCCTGGTTCACCTGCACGATGCCGCTGCTCTGCTCGGTGGTCGACGCGTTGATCTCGGCGATCAGGTCGGTCATGCGGCGCACCTGGGCCACGATGTCGTTCATCGTGCTGCCGGCTTCCGTCACCAGTTTGCTGCCAGCCTCGACCTTCTCGACGCTGGTGCCGATCAGGCCCTTGATCTCGCGGGCCGCCTGCGCACTGCGCTGCGCGAGGCTGCGCACCTCGCCGGCCACCACCGCGAAGCCGCGGCCCTGCTCGCCGGCCCGGGCGGCTTCGACGGCCGCATTCAGCGCGAGGATGTTGGTCTGGAACGCGATGCCGTCGATCACACCGATGATGTCGGCGATCTTGCGGCTCGAMTCGGAGATCTCGCCCATCGTCGCGACCACGCGCTGCACCACCTCGCCGCCGCGGCCGGCCACGTCGGCCGCCGAGACCGCGAGCTGGCTCGCCTGGCGCGAGCTGTCGGCGTTCTGCTTCACCGTCTCGGTCATCTGCTGCATCGAGGCCGCCGTCTGCTGCAGCGCGCTCGCCTGCTGCTCGGTGCGACTCGACAGGTCCTGGTTGCCCATCGCGATCTCGGCCGAGGCCGTCGCGATGCCGTCGGCCGACTGGCGCACCTTGCCGACCATGTCGACCAGGCTGCCGTTCATCTTCTTCAGCGCGGCCAGCAGCAGGCCGGTCTCGTCGCGGCTGTCGACGACGATGTCCGTGCCCAGGTCGCCGGCAGCCACCGCCTCGGCGAGCGTGACGGCGCGCGTCAGCGGCGCGGTCACCGCGTTGCTGAGCAGCCAGCCGAGGCCGACGGCCGCCAGCATCGCGGCGACGCAGGCGGCGATCATCGTGATGCGGTCGCCCGCGTAGGCCGCATCGGCCACCTTGACGATCCCTTCGGCCTGCGCATATTCGTATTCGATCAGTTCGCTGGTGGTCTTCAGCAACGCCGCCAGCAGCGGCCGGCATTCGGCGTTCATCTTCGTGATCGCCTCCTCGCGCTTGCCGTCCAGCGCCATGCCGACGATGCTGAGCGCCACGACGTCGTATTTCATCTCGATGGCGTCGATCTGCGCCACCAGCTCGCGGTCGCGCGCGGTCACGTCGAAGCTGTCGCCCATCGCGGCCTTCAGGCGCTGCATCGCCACCTTGGTCTCCTCGTGCGATTCGGAGACGGCCTTCTTCTCGAACTCACGGTCGGCCGGATCGGTCACCAGCACCAGGTTGCGCGCCGCGATCGCGCGCCGCGTCGCGGCACCGCGCAGGCTGGTGGCCAGGCGTTCGCGCTGGCCGACACCTTCCAGGTAGTTGTCGAAGCGCTCGTTCGAACGGGAGAGCGAGCGCAGCGACAGCCCCGAGACCAGCAGCACGATGGTCGCCAGCACGGCAAAACCGAGCATCAGCTTGGTCTTCACGCGCATGTTCTTGAAGTTCATGAGATTCCCTGAGTCGGTAGGAAGGCTGACCGGATGACACGCCATTGTTCGATGGCGCTGCGTGGCTGCCAATCCGATGCGCGCCGCGTGTGGTGTCGGTCAAGGTCAGGCCCAGCATGAGGGGAAACTGCCTACAACTGCGATCGATGCTCTGGGCGGCGGCCTGGCCTGTGAGCGCTGTCTGACCCGGCAAGCCGGCGCCGTCCGGCAGATTCGCACACCGGCAGGCTCGACCATGGGCCATCTCGTCTGCACGGAGACCCTCGATGGGCCTGACCCCCTTGAACCGCTGGCTCGGCCGCACCGCGATGCCGTTCTTCCGCAAGGCCCTGCCCGCGATGGGCGACACCGAACGGGCCGCGCTCGAAGCCGGCACGGTGGGCTTCGAAGGCCAGCTGTTCTCCGGAAGGCCCGATTTCGATGCGCTGCTGGCGATCCCGCCGAACCGCCTGACGCCGGACGAGCACGCCTTCCTCGACGGTCCGGTGCGCGACCTGATCGGCATGCTCGACGACTTCTCGATCGACACCGAGGGCGACCTGCCCGCCGCCGTGTGGCAGCACCTGCGGACGAAGCGCTTCTTCGGCATGATCATCCCGAAGGAGCACGGCGGCCTGGGCTTCAGCCACCATGCGCATGCGACCGTGGTGACGCGCATCGCGAGCGTGAACGTCGCCGCCGCGGTCACCGTGATGGTGCCGAACTCGCTCGGGCCGGCCGAACTGCTGCTGCGCTACGGCACCGAGGCCCAGAAGGCGCAGTACCTCGAACGCCTGGCCGATGGCCGCGACCTGCCCTGCTTCGGCCTGACCTCGCCCTATGCCGGCTCCGATGCCGCCGCCATCCCCGACCGCGGCGTGCTGACCGAGCGTGTGATCGACGGCCGGCGCGTGCGCGGCTTCAGCGTCACCTTCGACAAGCGCTACATCACGCTGGCGCCGGTGGCGACGGTGGTCGGCCTCGCGTTCCAGGCGGTCGACCTGACGCGCCCCGAGGGCGAGCAGGAACTGGGCATCACCTGCGCGCTGCTGCCGGTGCCGACGCCCGGCATGGAGATCGGCCGCCGCCACCACCCGATGGATTCGGCCTTCATGAACGGCCCGGTGCGCGGCGAGAACGTGTTCGTGCCGATGGACTGGGTGATCGGCGGCGAGCCGCAGGTGGGCCAGGGCTGGCGCATGCTGATGGAGTGCCTGGCGGCAGGCCGCGCGATCTCGCTGCCGGCGATGGGCGCGGCGATGCAGCAGACGGCGCTGTTCGTGATGAGCGGCTACGGGCAGATCCGCGAGCAGTTCGGGCTGCCGATCGCGAAGTTCCACGCGATCGCCGCGCTGCTCGCCCGCACCGCCGCCGACCTGTACGCGACCGACGCGGCCCGCCGCTACACCGCTGCGGCACTCGATGCCGGCCAGCGGCCGAGCGTCGCGAGCGCGATCCTGAAGGTGCACCTGACCGAAGCCGGCCGGCGCGCGGTGATCCACGGCATGGACGTGCTGGGCGGCAAGGGCATCATCTCGGGGCCGGGCAACCTGCTCGGCGCGGCATACCGCCAGGCGCCGATCGCGATCACGGTGGAAGGCGCCAACATCCTGACGCGCTCGCTGATCATCTTCGGCCAGGGGGCGGTGCGCTGCCATCCGCACGTGCTCGACGAGATGGCTGCGGTGCAGGCGAACGACGAACAGGCGCTGGGCGCGGCGCTGCTGGCGCACGGCCGCCACGTGCTGCGCAACCTGGGCGCCAGCCTGGTCGGCGCGCCGCTGCGCGGCCAGGTGCCCGAGGGCCTTCGGAAAGAAGCGCGGCTGATCGCCCGCGTGTCCGCCAAGTACGCGTTGACGGCCGACCTGGCGATGGGCCTGCTGGGCGGCAAGCTCAAGCGCATGGAATTGCTGTCTGCCCGGCTCGGCGATGTGCTGGCGAACCTGTACCTCGCATCGGCCAGCGTGTGGCGCTACGAGCGCGAGGCCGACCCGGCCCTGCTGCCGATCGCGCGCGCGGCGATCCGCGTGCAGCTGGACCAGGCCGCCGCGACGCTGCGCGACCTGTACGCCAACCTGCCCTCCGGCCTGCTGCGTGCGCTGGCGCCGCTGCTGCTGAACGGCACGCGGCACCTCGCCCCGCTGCGCGACCGCGACCTGGTGGCGCTGGCCGAATCGCTGCGCAGCGAACCGGCGGTGCTGGCGCGCCTGTGCATCGATGTGGGTTCGCCGCGCAGCGGCGGCCTGCGCGACCTGCGCAACGCGCTCGACCAGGCGCGTGCGCTCGGCGACGAAGCCGGCGAACTGAACCAGGCCTTGCGCCATTCGCGTTCGCTGGAGGATGTGGCCAGCCATTCGCGCAACCCGGCGGCCGCGCTCGCCTACCTGCGCGCGGCGGCCAGGGTGATCCAGGTCGACGACTTTCCCGGACCGGCGCGGCCTGTGGCGCCGCGACCGCCCGTCCCATCCGCCGCGGCCATCGCGGTGCCCGATCCACTGGAGGTGCCATGAGCCAGAACACCGTGAACCCGACTGCTGCCAACGCCGTCTCGAACCCGATCCGCAGCGACGGCGTGCTGCCGCCCGAGAACAAGGTCTTCCTGGCCTTCCGATCGGCCGACGACCTGCAGGGGGCGCTGAACGCCCTGCTGGACGAGAACTTCCTGGAAAGCGACCTGCTGGTGTTCTCGCCGCAGCAGATGGCGCGGCAGATGCGGACCAACATCGCCCATGCGGGCGTGCTGGCCTCGATCGGGCAGGACCTGAACCTGCTGAAGACGCACCTCGCGCTGGCCGAGCAGGGGCACGGCTACGTGGTCGTGCTGTGGCCGAAGAGCGACCACGAGGAGTTCATCACGCAGGTGGCACGCGAGCACAACGCGGCGCGGGCGCAGAAGTTCGGGCACCTGATCATCGAGGAGCTGATCGAGCCGAGCCCGGGCCAGCAGCAGCACTTCGAGTCGCCCGATCGCGGGCTGGACCGCGGAGCGGAACACGAGAGGCAACGCTGAGCGCGCGGTTCACGGCACCGCCGGATCACAACACGGCGTAGCGCCCCGGCTTGTGGTTGACCGCGATGAACAGGTTCATCACGATGGCCGCGAGCACCGACCATGCGACGCGCGACGGTTCGACCACCGTCAGCGCAAGCAGCACGACGCTGCAATCGACGCCCATCTGCACCTTGCCGGCCCGCCAGCCGCGTGTCTGCTGCAGGTACAGCGACACGATGGTGGCGCCGCCCAGGCTGGCGCGGTGGCGAGCGAGGAACAGGCAGCCCGAACCGAGCAGCAGCCCGCCGAGCACGGCCGCATAGGCCGGGTGCAGGCGCTCGATCGCGAACAGCTGGGGCGACCAGTCGGTCATCAGCGACAGCAGCGTGATCGCGATGAAAGTCTTCAGCGTGAACTCGCGGCCCATGCGCCGCCACGCGAACCAGTAGAACGGCAGGTTGATCGCGAAGAACAGCTTGCCCAGGCCGATGCCGGTCGCGTAGTGCAGCACGAAGGCGACACCCGCGGTGCCGCCGGTCAGCAGCCCGACCTGCGCGAACAGGATCAGCGCCAGCGAGACGAACAGCGTGCCGGTGAAGATGGCCTGCGCGTCCTCGAACAGCGTGTGGCGCTGGAGCGGCGGCGGGGTTTCGGAGGAGGCAGCGGGGGTGCTCATGGCCCCCGATGTTGCAACAAGCGTGCCGCCCACGCGAAGCCTGAAGACCTTCAATGCCCGCTGCTGTCGCCCGAGCGGCCGGCCTCGAACAGGAACCAGGTGCGGCGCTCGGTCTCGTCGATCCACACTTCGATCAGGCTGGCGGTGGCGATGTCGTGGTGTTCGTCGCAGACGCCGTGGGCCTCGCGCAGTTCGGCGACCAGCGTCTTGTTGTCCTCGCGGAGTTCGGCGAGCATGTCCGACGGCTCGACGAACTCGGCGTCGTTGTCGAGGATGCGCTGCGAGCGCGCGATGTGGCCGATCGAGCGCAGCGTGCTGCCGCCCACCTTGCGCACGCGTTCGGCGATCGGGTCGGTCATCGCGTAGAGCTGGTCGGCCTGCTCGTCGAGCATCACGTGGTAGTCGCGGAAGTGCGGGCCGCTCATGTGCCAGTGGAAGTTCTTGGTCTTCAGGTACAGCGCGAACACGTCGGCCAGGATGCCGTTCATCGCGGCGGCGATGTCGCGCGTGGCGCCGGCCTTCAGGTCGGTCGGCGTGACCAGCGGGGCGCGCTGGCGTTCCTTGGCGCTGCGTGCCGGGGACGGGGCCTTCTTCTTCATCGCGAATCCTTCCGTGGAGTGTTCGCGCAGCATAGCGTTGTGCTGATTTATTCGCCTCCTTCTGAGGGGGCAGGCTTCTGTTCTTTCGTGGCGCGTGTTCGGAGCGGCCGGGGCAGGCTGTGGGGGCTCGGCTGGGGCGGTCGGCCCTGGCGGGCCGACTGCACGRAGAAGCTCGGCTTCGGGGGTGCATCGGCAAACTCCCGCCACTCACTTCGTTCGTTGTGGTCAAACACAGCCGATGAGTCAGTCTACGAAGCGCGCTGGCGCGCGCCACCCCCGAARCCGATCTTCTCCGTCGCCCCAGAAGTCGCCCCCACAGCCTGCCCCGGCCGCTCCGCCCACGAACCGCGAGTGTTCGTCGAGCTGGCCGAGCCGCGCAGCCCGGGTGACTACCCGGGCATCAATTCCCACTTGTTCGCTTGTCATAGCCGCAGGAGCACGGCGGTGGCTGCAAGGCGCGTGGGGGAGGCCGGCGCGCCAYGGCCTCCCCCACGCGCCTTGCCGCACAGCACAACAAAAAAGGGACGCCTCGCGGCGTCCCTTCTGCATGGCAGTGAACGAAAGACCGATCAGCGCACCACGGCGATCTGCTCGCGCTTCTCACCCTTGTAGGTGAAGAGCGTCAGCGCGCCGTTCTTGACGTCACCCTTCTCGTCGAACGAGATCGTGCCCGTCACGCCCTTGTAGCCGTCGGTCTTGGCCAGCACCGGCAGGTACTTGGCCGGGTCGGCAGAGCCGGCCTTGACCATCGCGGCCACCATCACGTTGACGGCGTCATACACGTACGGCGAATAGATCTGCACCTCGGTGTTGAACTTCTTCTTGTAGTCTTCACGGAACTTCTCCATGCCGACCTTCTGCGTGCCTTCGACACCACCGGCTTCGGCGCAGACGACCTGGCCGTCACCCATCGCGCCGGCGGCCAGCTTCGGCAGCTCGCCCGAGCAGATGCCGTCGCCACCCATGAACTTGGCGTTGATGCCCAGCTGCTTCATCTGGCGGATCATCGGGCCGGCCACCGCGTCCATGCCGCCGTAGAACACCACGTCCGGGTTCTTCGACTTGATCTGGGTCAGGATGGCGGTGAAGTCGGTCGCCTTGTCGGTCGTGAACTGGTGCGAGACGGTCGTGCCGCCCGCGCCCTTGACGCCCTTCTCGAACTCGTCGGCCACGCCCTGGCCGTAGGCCGTGCGGTCGTCGATGACGGCGATCGACTTGCCCTTCAGCTCCTTGACCGCATAGCGGCCCAGCGTGCCGCCCAGGTGCACGTCGTCAGCCACCACGCGGAACGTGGTCTTGTAGCCGTTGCGGGTGTACTTGGGGTTCGTCGCCGACGGGCTGATCTGCGGAATGCCGGCGTCGCTGTAGACCTTGGAGGCCGGGATCGACGTGCCCGAGTTCAGGTGGCCGATCACGCCGTTGACCTTGGAGTCGACCAGCTTCTGAGCGACGGCCGTGCCTTGCTTCGGATCGCCGGCATCGTCTTCAGCCTGCAGCTCGAGCTTGACCTTCTTGCCGCCGATCGTCACGCCCTTGGCGTTCAGTTCGTCGATGGCCATGCGCGCGCCGTTCTCGTTGTCCTTGCCGAGGTGGGCAATGCCGCCGCTCGTCGGGGCCACGTGGCCGATCTTCACGACTTCCTGGGCGGACACCGCACCGGCGAACAGGGTGACGGCAGCAGCGACCAGGACATTGAGTTTGTATTGCATGCAAAAACCTCCGGGGTTTGGGAAAGACTGGATAACGGGTGAGGAGTCAGCCTCAGCGGGCGCAACGTTACCCCAAAAAAAACCGCCTCCATTGCGGGAATCCTCGGGTCTGGTTGCGCGATGTCCTCAAGGGATCAGGGGTTGGGCTCGCTGTGACATGGCGACACAACGAGCAAGTTCCGGGCCGCGTTGATAGGGTAAACGACAGCCCCCCAGTCGCTGCCGCTCCTGCCCCCGAGGGGCGCCACGCCAGGGGCCCGGCAAAGCCGGTTCCCCGGCGCGTTGCTTGAGGGGGTCTTCGCTGCGCTCGACCTATCGGCCGCCGCGGGTGCGCTGCAGCTCTTGCGCGACGGCGCGGGTGACGATCTCGCGCAGCGTCGTCGCGAGCTCGTTGCGGGTGTCCCGGATCAGCGAATCTGCGATGCGCGCGAGCGTCGGGGCCAGCAGTTCGCGCAGCTTGTATTCGAAGACCAGGTCGAGCTGGCGCTGCACGTCGGTGAGCACGCGCTGGACGATGACGTCTTCGCTGAGCGGGGCCGCGGCAGCAGCAGCGCGAGGCGCCGGCGGTGGCGGCAGCGGCGGCAGTTGTGGTGTCAGTGCAGCCGGCGCCGTGGCCGCGAACGCCGGTGGCGCGGGCTGCGCGATCGGCGCAACAGGCGCGCGCGGCGGCGGTGCTTCGACCACCTCGGCCACCGGCGGTGGCGCACTGCGGGCACTCGGCACGACCTCGGTCAACACCGGAAGCCGATGCGGCGGCTGTTGGCGCGGCGTCGTGCTCACCCGCCCTCCTGCGCGACGTCGTGCCGCACGATCGGGTAACCCCGGTCGGTGTAGTGCTTCCAGCGCGCCCGGCCCGACGGGCGGTCATCGCCGTCGCGCGAGACCAGCTCGATCACGCGCTCGAAGCTCTCGAAGCCGTCGGCAGGCGCTTCGCCCAGGTTCAGCAGCACCTCGTGGTGCGGCGCATCGGCCACCTGCTCGACCAGCCACACCGGCGTGTGCGCAAGCCGCGGCGCGATCGCCTGGCCAGCGCGTGCATGCACATGGGGCACGAAATCGGTGGGTTCGAACACCCACAGCTGCTTGTCGAGGCGCCCGAGCACCGGCGCGGGGCCTGCGACCACCACGCGTGCACCGCGGCGAGTCGCCTTGCGCAGCAACCTGCACGCATACGACAGCCTGTCGGGCACGTTGAAGTGGAAGCTGACCTCGGTCATGTGAGCCCCCCAGTCGCTTCGCTCCTGCCCCCGAGGGGCGCCTCCCCTCGGCCCGGCAAAGCCGGATCCTGGGGAGTGGCTTGATGGAGCGGCGTGGCGCGGGCCCGTGACATCACTTTGCCTGGGAGAGCACGAACTGGGTCAGCAGCGGCACCGGCCGGCCGGTCGCGCCCTTGGCCGCACCGGACTTCCAGGCCGTGCCCGCGATGTCCAGGTGCGCCCAGCGGTACTTGGCCGTGAAGCGGCGCAGGAACATCGCCGCGGTGATCGCACCGCCGGCACGCGGGCCGACGTTGCCCATGTCGGCGAAGTTGCTCTTCAGCGCCTCGTCGTATTCCTCGTCCAGCGGCATGCGCCAGGCCGGGTCGAGCGCGCTCTGGCCGGCGGCCAGCAGCTCGGCGGCCAGCGCGTCGTCGGCGGTGAACAGGCCCGAGTTGTGGTGGCCCAGCGCGATCACGCAGGCGCCGGTCAGCGTCGCGATGTCGACCACCACCGCCGGCTTGAAGCGCTCGGCGTAGGTCAGCGCATCGCACAGGATCAGCCGGCCTTCGGCATCGGTGTTCAGGATCTCGATCGTCTGGCCCGACATGCTGGTGACGACGTCGCCCGGCTTCACCGCGCGGCCGCTGGGCATGTTCTCGCAGGCCGGGATGATGCCGATCAGGTTCAGCTTCGGCTTCAGTTCGGCCACCGCGCGCAGCGTGCCGAGCACGCTCGCGGCGCCGCCCATGTCGAACTTCATCTCGTCCATCTCGGCGGCCGGCTTGATCGAGATGCCGCCGGTGTCGAAGGTGATGCCCTTGCCGACCAGCACGATCGGCGCCTGCGTCTTCGCGGCACCCTCGTAGCGGGCGACGATGAAGCGCAGCGGCTCGTCGGAACCCTGCGCGACCGCGAGGAACGAGCCCATGCCGAGCTTCTCGACCGCCTTGCGGTCCAGCACCTCGACCTTCAGGCCGTGGTCCTTCGCGAGCTTCTTCGCCTGCTCGGCGAGGAAGGTCGGCGTGCAGTGGTTGCCCGGCCGGTTGGCGCATTCGCGTGCCAGCTCGACGCCGGCACCGATCGCCTCGCCGACCGCCAGGCCCGACTGCACCGCCTTGGCCTGCGCCTTGTCGCACACCAGCGTCAGCTTGGCGATGGCCGAGGCGGCCGGCGCGCTGGGCTTGGTGTGGCGGTAGACGTAGGTGGCGTCGCCGGCCGCGGCGACCAGCGCCTGCGCATGTGCCGCGCCCAGCTCGCCGGTGGAGGCCAGCGCGACGGCCACGTGCTTCGCGCCGCCGCCCTTCAGCTGGGCCAGGCCGTTGGCGACCGCTGTCTTGAAAGCCTTCGCGGTGCCCGAGGCGGCCGCGGCGACCACCACGCGCGGCGCCTTCACGCCGGCCACGCGGTGCAGGTACAGCGCCCGCCCGGCCTTCAGCGCGAAGTCGCCCTGGGCAATCGCCTCGTTGATGGGGGCCGCGAGCTTCGCGTCGAGCACCGCATCGACGGTGTTGCCGCCGGCGGATGCATCGACCACCACGAGCAAGGCGTCGGCCTGCAGGGTTGCCAGGGCGCCGGAAGAAGAAACCTGATGTCTGAAGTCCATAATGCGAGCCAGTCCAGAATCCAACGATGTTATTCGATTCCTCCCTGCGGCGAGACCTCGCCCGCACATTCGGCGCCACGCTGGTGGTGATCCTCACCATCGTGCTGACGATGATGCTGATCCGCACGCTGGGCCAGGCGGCGCTGGGGCGCATCGCCCCGCAGGACGTGGTGCTGCTGCTGGGCTACGTGGCGCTCGCCCAGCTGCCGACGATGCTCAGCCTGTCGCTGTTCATCGCCACCGTCTCCACGCTGACCCGCATGTACCGCGACAGCGAGATGTCGATCTGGTTCGCCAGCGGCGTCGGGCTGTCGCGCTTCGTGCGGCCGGTGCTGCGCGTGAGCTGGCCGGTGCTGCTGGTGGTGGCGCTGCTGGCGCTGTTCGTGTGGCCGTGGATGAACGCTCGCAGCGCCGAGTTGCGCGAGCGCTTCGAGCGCCGCTCCGACCTGTCGCGCGTCGCGCCCGGGCAGTTCCAGTCCTCGCGCGACGGCCGCCGCACCTTCTTCATCGAGCGCGACAGCGAAGACGGCCGCACCGGCCGCAACGTCTTCATCCTGACCGCGCAGGCCGACAAGGAATCGGTGACCTCGGCGCGCAGCGGCCACATCGAGAACACCGACGACGACCGCTACCTGGTGCTCGACAGCGGCCAGCAGAACGAGCAGAACCTGCGCAGCGGCGACAAGACGCTGGCGCGCTTCGAGACCTACAAGGTGCAGGCCGGCGACCGCGTGCTGAGCAGCGCGACCGCGCCGCCGCCGAAGGCCCTGCCGACCATCGACCTGATGAGCGAGCCGACGCCGGCCGCGCAGGGCGAGCTCACCTGGCGGCTCGGCCTGACGCTCGGCGCGGCCAACCTGCTGCTGCTGGCGATCGGGCTGTCGGCCACGCAGCCGCGGCGGGCCAGCAACTGGAACCTGCTGTTCGCGCTGCTGAGCTTCGTCGTCTACTACAACCTGATCAACCTGTCGCAGGCCTGGGTGGCCGGCGGCAAGGCCGGCATGGGCGCGATCCTCGTGACGATGCACGGCGGCGTGCTGCTGCTGGCGATGGCCCTGATCTGGTGGCGCGACAACGGCACGCACTGGAGCCTGCGGCGACGCCACGGCAACAACGGCGGCGGCCTGAAGCAGCGCATGCAGGAGGCCTGCAAGAAATGAGGACGGTGCGCCGCCTGCTCTACGCCGACATCGTCTCGTCGGTGGCCTTCGTCGCCGTGGCCTTCCTGTCGCTGTTCTTCTTCATCGACTTCGTCGACGAGCTGGGCAGCATCACGAAGACCTACACCGCGCTGCACGCGGCGGTGTACTCGCTGCTCGAGCTGCCGGGCCACCTGTACGAGCTGTCGCCGATCGCGGTGCTGATCGGCACCATCTATGCGCTGTCGCGCCTCGCGCAGTCGTCCGAGTTCACCGTGCTGCGCACCGGCGGGCTGGGCCCGGGGCGTGCGCTGTTCCTGCTGACCGGGCTGGGCATGGCGTTCGGCCTGCTGACCTTCGTCGTCGGCGACTACCTCGCGCCGCTCAGCGAGCGCGGCGCGGCGCAGCTGCAGGCGCGCTACAAGGGCGGCTTCAGCCTGGGCATCACCGGCGCCTGGCTGAAGGATCACCGCGTGACGCCCGACGGCGAGCGCTCGTACTCGGTCAACGTCGGCAGCGCGGCGGCCGGCGGCGAGCTGCTGAACATCCGCATCTTCGAATCCGACGGCAACGGCCGGCTGCTGCGCCGCATCAGCGCGGCACGCGGGCGCGTCGGCAGYGACGACAACTGGACGCTGCAGGACGTGAACCTGACCGACTGGCAGGATGCCGCCAGCGGCGGGCTGGTGCACGCGCAGCAGCTGCCGGTCTACACCTGGCCGAGCACGATGCCGGCCAACGTGGTGGCCGCCGCGGTGCTGCCCGAGGGCTCGATGTCGACGCTGGAGCTGTTCCGCTACATCACGCACCTGTCCGACAACGAGCAGACGGCGCAGCGCCACGAGATCCAGTTCTGGAAGCGCGCGCTGTACCCGCTCGCCTGCCTGGTGATGGTGGCGCTCGCGCTGCCGTTCGCCTACCTGCATGCGCGCGCCGGCGGCGTCAGCCTGAAGGTGTTCGGCGGGATCATGCTGGGCATCAGCTTCGTGCTGCTGAACAACGTCGCGGCGCACCTGGGGCTGCTGCAGAACTGGACGCCCTGGATCGTGGCCGCCACGCCGAGCGCGATCTACCTGATGCTGTCGCTGGCCGCCTTCAGCTGGCTCGTGAGGTACCGGTGACCCGCGGACTGCTGCTGTTCGCGCATGGCGCGCGCGATCCGCGCTGGGCCATCCCGTTCGAGGACGTGGCCGAGCGCGTGCGACGCGCGCATCCGGGCGTGCCGGTCGCCCTCGCCTTCCTCGAGTTCATGACGCCCGACCTGCGCGAGGCCGGCCGCCAGCTCGCCGCTCAAGGCTGCAGCCGGGTCGACGTGCTGCCGCTCTTCCTTGGCGCCGGCGGCCATGTGCGCAAGGACCTGCCGGAGCTGATGGCCGAACTCGCCAGCGCGCACGCCGGCGTCCGCTGGCAACTGCACCCCGCGGTCGGCGAACTCGACAGCGTCATCGCCGCGATGGCCGCCGCCGCCGGCCAGCTGCTTCGCGCATCCACAGACACGAAGTGATTTAATCCGGGCAATCCACAGATTGCCAAGGAATATGAACCTGCACCAGTTCCGGTTCGTCCAGGAGGCCGTTCGCCGCAACCTGAACCTGACCGAGACCGCCAAAGCGCTGTTCACCTCGCAGCCCGGCATCTCCAAGGCCATCCTCGAACTCGAGGACGAACTCGGCGTCGACATCTTCGCGCGCCACGGCAAGCGGCTGCGCCGCGTCACCGAACCCGGCGTCGAGGTGCTGAAGTCGATCGAGGTGATCATGCGCGAGGTCGGCAACCTGAAGCGCATCGGCGAGGAGTTCTCGAAGCAGGACGCCGGCACGCTGTCGATCGCCACCACGCACACGCAGGCGCGCTACTTCCTGCCGGAGCCGGTGGCCCAGCTGCGCAAGCGCTTCCCGAAGGTCAACATCAGCCTGCACCAGGGCGCGCCGGCGCAGGTCGCGCAGATGGTGATCGAGGAGGTGGCCGACATCGGCATCGCGACCGAATCGCTGGCCGAGCACGACGAACTCGTGACCCTGCCCTGCTACGAATGGCAGCACGCGGTCGTGATGCCGGCCGGCCACCCGCTCGCGCAGCTCGAACGCATCACGCTCGAGGACCTGGCGCAGCAGCCGCTGGTGTCGTACCACCCGTCGTTCAGCGGCCGCACGCGCGTCGACCAGGCCTTCGCCGCGCGGAAGCTGAAGCCGAACATCGTGCTGGAGGCGATCGATGCCGACGTCATCAAGACCTACGTGCGCCTGGGCATGGGCATCGGCGTGCTGGCCGAGATCGCGGTGCGCGACGACCCGCCGAACGGCGAACTCGTCTCGCGCCCGGTCGGCCACCTGTTCGGCGCCAACGTCACCCGCGTCGCGTTCAAGCGCGGCGCCTACCTGCGCAACTTCGTCTATGCGTTCGCCGAGATGCTGTCCGACCGCCTGAACCGCGGGCTGATCGCGCGCGCGATGAGCGGCGATGCCGCCGACGCCGGACACGATTACCAGCTCTGAGATCCACCAGCCCTGATCCACCCGCCATGACCACCCTGCGAACCCCCACCATCGCAAGCCGCCTGCCGCAGGTCGGCACGACCATCTTCACCGTGATGTCGGCCCTTGCGCAGCAGCACGGCGCCGTCAACCTCGGCCAGGGCTTCCCCGATTTCGACGGCGACCCGCGGCTGCTCGATGCGGTGAGCGGCGCGATGCACCGCGGCCTGAACCAATATCCGCCGATGACCGGCGTGCCGGCCTTGCGCGAGGCGGTGGCCGCGAAGATCGCCACGCTGTACGGCCATGCGTACGACCCCGGCACCGAGATCACGATCACCGCCGGCGCGACGCAGGCCATCATCACCGCGGTCCTCGCGATCGTGCACCCGGGCGACGAGGTGATCGTGCTCGACCCGTGCTACGACAGCTACGAGCCGAACATCGTGCTGGCCGGCGGCACCGCGGTGCACGTGCCGCTGACGCCCCGCACCTTCCGGCCCGATTTCGAGCGCATCCGCGCCGCGCTCTCGCCGCGCACCCGCGCGATCATCATCAACACGCCGCACAACCCGAGCGCCACCGTCTGGACCGCCGCCGAGATGCAGCAGCTGGCCGAGCTGCTGCGCCCGACCGACGTGTTCGTGATCGCCGACGAGGTCTACGAGCACATGGTGTACGACGGCCAGCGGCACGAAAGCGTCGCGCGCCACCCGGAGCTGGCCGCGCGCAGCTTCATCGTCTCGAGCTTCGGCAAGACCTACCACGTGACCGGCTGGAAGGTCGGCTACGTCGCGGCGCCCGCGCCGCTCACGGCCGAGTTCCGCAAGGTGCACCAGTTCAACGTCTTCACCGTCAACACGCCGGTGCAGCACGGGCTGGCCGAGTACATGGCCGACCCGGCGCCCTACCTCGAACTGCCGGCGTTCTACCAGCGCAAGCGCGACCTGTTCCGCGCCGGGCTGGCGGCCACGCGGCTGAAGCTGCTGCCGAGCGCGGGCAGCTATTTCCAGAGCGTCGACTACTCGGCCGTCAGCGAGCTGAGCGAGGAAGGCTTCTGCCGCTGGCTGACCACCGAGATCGGTGTCGCGGCGATCCCGGTGTCGGTGTTCTATGCCGGCGGCTTCGAGCAGAAGCTGGCGCGCTTCTGCTTCGCGAAGAAGGACGAGACGCTGGAGCGGGCGCTGGAGCGGCTGGCGAAGCTGTAGCCTCCCGTTCGCCCTGAGCCTGTCGAAGGATCAGCGGGACCCACGCGCCTTGGGGTTGCGGGTGGTGTCGAGCTCGCTCAGTTCGCTGAGGTCGAAGTCGAGCCCGGGGCGCGAGTCGGAGGCATCGCGCAGCGGTGCGCCCGGCCCCGACAGCCGGGCCGGGTCGGTGGAGATGTCGAGATCGAGCGTGAGGCGCTCGACCTCGGGTGGTGGCGGCGCTGGGTCGCTGTGCAGCGGCATCGGCGCGGAATCGGGCCTCACCTCCGCGGCGGACAGGTCCAGCGTGATGTCGAAGCCCCCCTCCATCGGCAGCAGCAGGTCGACGCCCTCGGGGCGCACGTCGCGCTCGGCCAGGTCGCGCGCGATGCCGTACAGGAACAGCAGGTCGCGGTAGGCCGGCACGTCGAACGGCGGGCCCTGGTTGCGCCGGAACAGCGCGCCGTCGAGCGTGGCCATCGCTTCCGCCGGCGCCGACCACAGCGATTGCACGCGGGCCAGCAGCTCGGGGAAGCCCTCTTCGAGGTCGCGCTCCTTCGACGGGTCGTGCTCGTCCCACTCGATCGCGTAGGCGTTGAAGCGCCGGTTGAAGCGCTCGCGGATGCGGTCGTACGGGTCGCGCTCGCCGCGGCGGCGGTAGATCTCCATCAGCTTCAGGTACGGCAGCGGGCTCACGCCGCCGGTGCTGCGCACGTGGCCCATCAGCAGGTCGACCGCCGCATCGTCCTGCCCGAGCACGACGAAGAACTCGACCTGCTGGTCGAGGTCGATCAGCTCGTCGGCCGACATCGGCCGGTGCGGCTCCAGTGATTCGGGGTCGAGGTCGGACCGGGTCTCCCGCGACAGCGTGGCCTGCATCGCGGCCACGGCGCGCGGCGTCAGCGTGACGTCCATCGGCTGCGTCGGCATCGGCGTGCCGGGCCGCTTGCGCACCGGGGGCGGCGTGTCGACCAGCACCGCGCCGCCGCCGGACGGATCGGGCGACATCGCCGCCGGGATGGTCTGCGGCGCCTCGGCCGGCGCGGCGGCCGCGACGGGCGCGGG